>JADFYH010000012.1 GCA_015233135.1 Deltaproteobacteria bacterium | reverse complement strand
AAGATCCGTCGCTATTTTTTAGAGGAAAAAGTGGGTCCCTATCCTTGCGAACCACCGGGTCCCTATCATGCGTACAGGTGGGGCCCTATCATGCGAACTCCAGGCTCCCTGTCATGCGCGCTGACATTTTAGTGAGTGTAGCTTTTCTTTCACTTTTCCTGTATTCACCTCGCATGCAAGGCGCGAAACTGGCAATGGCTGTGAAAAAAACTTTTGTTTTTCAAAATAAGGATGCTCAGGCCATTGCGTCATTACTGCAGCTCCTGTCACCCCGGCAGAAAAGCTACAGGCTTCGCTTGAATTCCATTCTGGAATGGGCGGTTTATCTTCGCGACGATCCCCATCCCGATGCCTCTTCCTCTTCGGTCGAAAGGCCTCGATTTAATGAGATACATTATGAAGCCAGTGCTAATCGTTTAGAGATATCCGGGGATTATTTTGATAAAAATACGGGGATTCCCGCTCCCCCTGATTTGCTGCGCTACTATTTTTTTTCGCCGCCACTTCTTCTGAATGAAGCGCATACGAATGAATGGTGGAAGCTGATTGAAACCATTGCTCCGTCTAAACTGGTTAAAGATGAAAATAATCTTTACGCCGAAACCGTGGTTCAAAAAAAAATAAAACTGGAATCTTCGGACGAATTTGAAATTAAAATTCTTTTAGTCTGGGATTATACGCAAAATATAAAAAGGCCCGCCTTGCAGGTGGGTATAGGGATAGAGGCTAAGTAATTCTTATGACACCCACAAAATCAGAACATGCTTTTTCCAGCCTGGGAATTTCCCCCCGCATTCTAAAAATTCTTGAGGAGTTAAAATTCAAAATTCCCACCCCGATTCAGCATCAGTCCATCCCCACAGGAATTGAGGGCAAAGATATTATTGGAATTGCCCAAACCGGTACGGGGAAGACGCTGGCCTTTGGCATTCCCATGCTTCACCGTTTGCAATCTATCGTAGGTCGAGGACTCATCTTGTTGCCAACTCGAGAACTTGCCCTGCAGGTAGAAGAAACCCTGGAAAAAATGGGAAGATCTCTGGCGATAGGAACCGCCGTGCTGATTGGCGGGGAATCGTTTAACAAGCAAGTGTTGGCTTTGCAAAAAAAACCTCAGATTATTATTGCCACTCCGGGCAGACTTTTAGATCACCTTCAACAGCGCACGATCAAACTGGATGATATTAAAATTCTGGTTCTGGATGAAGCCGACCGCATGCTGGACATGGGTTTTGCCCCACAAATTAATCAAATTTTAAAGACGGTGCCCAAACAAAGGCAGACCCTGCTTTTCTCGGCAACCATGCCTGCGGCTATTGTAAAAATTGCAGCGACTTACATGGCGCTTCCAGTTCGTATCGAAGTGGCTCCCTCGGGAACCGCTGCGGAACAAGTGGAGCAGGAAATTATCATTGTGAATAAAGATTTAAAGCTGGCCCTGCTTGCCACTATCCTTCACAAATCCGAAGGCACAGCGCTCGTTTTTTCGCGCACCAAACATGGCGCCAAAAAGATTTGTCGGGATCTTAATTTCATTGGTTATTCTGCCGCGGAGATTCATTCCAACCGCTCACTCAACCAGAGAAAAGAAGCTCTCGAAGGCTTTAAAACGGGTCGCTATCGGATTTTAGTGGCCACGGATATCGCCGCACGCGGGATTGATGTGCATAATATTGGTATGGTCATAAACTTTGATCTCCCCGATCAATCCGAAGATTATGTCCATCGCATTGGCCGCACGGGCAGGGCAGGCAGGGAAGGGCGTGCTATTTCTTTCGCCACTCCAGATCAAAGAGCCGACATTCGTGAGATTGAAAAATTGATACGAAAGACCCTCAAGCTTATTCCTTTACCCCCCCTTGAAGCGATAAAAGTTGCACCACTAGTTCCGCGTTTTCGTGATCCCAGGCAGCATCAAAAAAGAACCAGTGAAAGAGGGTTTTTTAAGTCTGCAAAATCTGCTAGGCCACCTCAGTCGGCTGCAGATTCTCGTGGGCATTATCGAGGAAGGAAGAATTAAAAAACCTTTAAGGAGTCCCCTATGAAAGCACAAATACTTACTCTCGCAACAATTCTTAGCTTAACCCTTTTGAATACAGGCTATTCAAAAGAAAACGCCGCTACTCAAACCGCTCCTGAAAGTTCGATCAAGTTGCCCAGGGCAAAATCTCCTATGGGTGCCAAGGTGTTCATTATAGAACCCGCCAATGGCGCTACAGTTAGCAATCCTGTCGTTGTAAAATTTGGAATTCAAGGAATGGAACTGGCCCCCGCCGGTGAAGTGAAAGACAAGCAAGGTCATCATCATCTTCTGGTCGATGTCGATCTTCTTCCCCCCCTGAACCAGCCCCTTCCCTCTACGGATAAAGTTATCCATTTTGGAAAGGCACAGACCGAAACTACTCTGACTCTTTCACCCGGCGAGCACACCTTGCAGCTCTTGCTCGCGGGGGGAAACCACGTTCCGAATGATCCGCCCGTGATGTCCAAAAAAATAAAAATTAAGGTGAAATAGCTATGGGCTCTAGCTTTTCTTCTGATTTTTTTAATTGAAAATGCGCCAAAAAAAATGAAAGAAAAATTCCTATCATAATTTGTTCATTAAGGGAGTAAATACGGATGAAAAAAATATTTTTTTGGCTGCCTTTTTTATGCAGCTTTCTCCTGTTTTTTACAAAACCACTCTTTTCTCAGCCTTCAACCACAGCCTCACAAGATTCCAAAGCTGTCGTCCTTTCCGATGGCAAAAAGGTATGGCCTCCGCAAGGTCCGGGTTGTGAAAGTTTTGTTCGTTGTTGCGGTGCAGCCGAAAAACTCGATTCTACGGCATCGCTGATGTGCCAGTTGACTGTCTCTGTAACTCCAGTGGATTGTGTGAAGGGAATGAAGGATTTCAGGCAATATCTGGTGGAACGAAAAGTGAAAGAACCCCAAGAGTGCAGTTCTGCCCCCGCAAAATAAGACCAAGGAGATTTTTTATGACAGGCGAAATTGGGTTATTTACTTTTTATTTTTTTACTGTTTTATTCATCCCCACAGACCTAGTGAAACCCTCTCAGTCTTAAAGGATTTATGAAGAAAATTATTTTTAATCGTGTCTGTCGTTCTGGCGAAGGCGTGAGATTTTTATTTCTCTTTACCTTTTTTCTTTTTCCCCATTTCCTCCATGCCGAGGCCTCTGTTCCTTGGATGAACGAGGTGAAAAAACTCGTGAGTCATGGCGGTATTTATGTGGAAGATGCAAAAGGAAAGGTCCTTTTTGAAGACGCTGCCCAGCAAGACTTCATGCCTGCTTCCACTCTGAAAGTAGTTACCTCTCTGGTAGCCTTAGAATCTTTGGGCCGCGATTATCGATTTAAAACGGGCGTATTTCTGGATGCGGAAAATAATCTTTATATTAAAGGATATGCGGACCCCTATTTGGTATCCGAAGAACTGGATGCCCTGAGCGGCGAGCTGAGACAAAAGGGACTCAAACAGGTGAAAGATATTATTTTGGATGACAGTTTTTTCCCTGCCCTTCAAGTGCCAGGGGCTTCGTCTTCTCTTAATCCTTATGATGCCTTGAATTCTGCCTTGTCGGCGAATTTTAATACCATCGTGATTCGAAAAAATAAAAACGGCCAGATTGAATCGGCAGAAGCTCAAACTCCCATGACAGAACTTACGCGGACTTTGGCCAGCAAAGCCAAAGCCGGAACCGATCGTATCAATCTCGCAGCACATCCTGAGGAATCCCTTTTGTATGTGGGGCATTTGCTGAAGGCTTTTCTGGAAGCTCAAAAGATTCCCGTAAACGGGACCATTCGCAAAGGAAAAGTTGGCGAAGAGACTAAATTGTTTCTCGCTCACGCCTCGTCCAAAAACCTGGCTGAAGTGATCCAGTCGATGTTGAAGTTCTCTACCAATTTTATTGCGAACCAGTTATTCATGACCTTGGGTGCCGGCAAATACGGAGTACCCGCCACTTTGGAGAAAGGTCAAAAAGTGGTGACGGAATTTTTAAAGACCAAAGTGGGTTTGAAAAATTTTTATGTGGAGGAAGGTTCGGGTCTTTCGCGAAAAAATCAATTTTCTCCCTTGCAGATGGTGCAAATTTTGAGGGCCTTCGAAAAATATAAAGATTTGCTTCCTGAGAAATTAGAAGGCATTGTGGCGAAGACTGGTACCTTGAGCGGGGTGTCTTGTCTCATGGGGTATTTTGATTCGCCTACCCACAAGACCGTTCGTTTTGCGATTTTGCTGAATCAGGCAGCGGGGAACCGCGAAAGGATTGCGAAAATTTTGTATAAAAATTTACAGTAGAGGGCCTTATGACAAAACTCAAAAGTTTGTTGTTTCTATTTTCTTCCTTTCTTTTTCTGTTCATTTGTTCTTGCAGTTTTGATCCCATCCCCAATCCCGCGGGAGGGGGAAGTTCCGGGAATGGAATTTTGTATGTGGTGGATAACCTCAATGATTCGGTTTATGTCTACGATAATTTAAGTACTCTGAGCGGGGCTGTTGCCGCCAGTCGCACGATTTCGGGGTCTAATACCTTAATCACCAGTCCCACCGTGGTCGCTGTAGATACAAGCCGCGATTATCTTTATGTGGCAGATACCACCCAGCAAAAAATCATCGTTTTTTCACCTGCGTCTACCAGCAGCGGCAATGCCACTCCCTTACGCACTTATGCAGGCTTAAAGAGGGCAGGGGCCTTCTTTTACGATGCCACCAATGACAGGCTCTACGCGACCGATCTCACCGATCAGGCGATTAAAGTGTGGGATGCCATTCGTAATTTAAGCGCGGGTTCAAGCCCCACTCGAACTATCCCCTTGGGATATCAACCGTCAGCCTTTGTTCTCGATGTGGCTCGTGATCTGCTCTATGTGGCCGATCCGGTTTCGGTCTCTGTAAAGGTCTACGAAAATGCAGCCACCCTGTCATCGAGCACTGCCCTTACCCCTACACGCAGTTTTACAAATGCGACCAATGCCTTTGTGAATTTGAATGGCTTGGCTTTGAATCCTGACAATAATATCTTGTTTGTTTCAGAGAGCGATTACCACTCCATCGAAATTTTCGATAGCGCCTCTACTTTGTCAGCTGCCGTAGCCTCTTCACGTCGCATTGTGGGAGATGCGACTACCCTGACTCTCAACCAAGATCAGGTTTCCTTTAATAGCAACCTGCTTTATGTCTTAATTGACGATACCCATCTTGCCATTTGGACCGATGCCAACACCACTCGCGACAACACAGCCCCTGTACGTAGCGCACATTTTACCGATGCCTCTCACGCCAATTCTTTTGCGTACGACTTTACGCATTGATCTCCCGAAAAAAACTTAGCAACTTTTGATGAAGTCTGACGATAAGCTAAATCGAGTGTCTGGAGCACTTTAAACTAGGAGTGTCTATGGGATGGCTTGATTCTCTTTCTCGAACCGTTCATCGAGTAATTGCAACTGTGGATGGGGTCAATGCTGGAGGGCTTCCTGGATCTCCTTCCACGCCTCGTCCATCAGCCTCTTCATTCCAGCGGGTAAATGCCCTTGTTTCGCGTTCCAACCCCAACACTCCTGTTCAAAGGACAATCTGGAGTAGGGTCGAAGATTTCGTGACCAGAGGCTGGGGCGATTTTTCCGTTTTTGATTTAATTCCAGGTGTCGGTTGTGCCCCCCAGAATGCCCCCCAAGATACTCACTCCTGTGTTAACTCTCCCCCTCTTCCTAGCGGAAGTACGACACCTCATGAAAATTATATTGAAATCCATCTCAGCAATACATTGTCTTTCAATTCACAGCCTTTGCCCACAGGAGCCTACTCCTTTTATCCTGCTTACTTTGAAATTTTCCGTGAAGATTGGGTTGGAGACCGGCTTTTGCGTCGAGCCCCTTTGGCTCAAAATCAAGTCTTTCCTAATGGTACAATGTCAGTCGAAGGAAACTCCATTACAATTACCGATTATGGTTCTCCCCATTTACCCCTCCAACCTGGAGTGCTTCATCGCTACCTCATTCACACCCGAGGGAATTCCTCCGACTACAGCACCTATTGTAGTTCTGCAGAGGCCTTGACGCTTGAGGCACAATCTCCAGGGACCTATGATCCTCAAAATCCTGGGGCTTGGCTAGAAAGATCAGGATCAAACTGTGTTTGTGAAACAAGACCCACTCCTCCGATACCGGATCCCAGTGATCCTCAATTTTATACTTTCAGCCGTCAAGTTCCTTTGGCCGGTGCCCCTTCCCGAGACATGAGTGTGCAAGTAAGTCGGGCAACAGGCTTAAGTGAATCCGACGCTTCCGCTCTTGCGACGTATATGTTTGGGCAAGCCCAGGCCTGTCAGGAACATCTTCTTACAAGAGGGTTCCAAACCTTGCCTTACAATCACGATTTGTTCATTGTCGTTCCTTTTGCTGATCCACTGCTGAATTTAGGAGGCGGAAGTGCTATAGGTGAGTACAATCCTGATAGCAGCACGCTTGTATTTTCTAACTATGGACTGTCTAATCCAAATTCCAATGCTTCTTCGACGGGGGCCTGTACAGACCCTGTTATCCTTCATGAAACGGTACATCAATACACCGACGGACGCCCTCCTCTTTTCCCATTTCTAGGCCATACTCCGGATAAAAATCGGGTGGAGTATGTGCGGAATAATTACTTGGCGGAAGGCATTGCCCGATATCTTGAGCGAGATGCAAACCGGTCTTACCAGACTGTATTGGAAAGTCCTATTAATATGCCGATGGTTCAGGCCGCCAGCACAGATGCCCGAAATTGCTATTATGCTTATGGATCGGAGTGTGGTGATATCCATGTAGAGGCAAGCTTGAGGCTTACCTGTTGTAGCGCAAATCATTCCGGGCTTGCATTGGCATTGGATCCTGCCGTTCCGGCATTGCAAGGTTTGTCTGTGAGTCTTTATGCCGATTTCCCTGTGGGTGGAGGATTACTGCTTCGTCTCAGTCGGGGAACAGACACAGAGTTGATTCATATTAGCAGCACCCCAACAGCCCTCTTCTCTTTTCGCTGCAGTGACAGGCAGAACGATTCCTTCCATCTGGATTCCGGCCTTACCCGAAATTTTGGTATTGGAGATTCCTGTATGCTAAGAAACGAAACCGATCCGTCTACCGTCAATCTCTTGCTCTTGAATCGGGATATCAACTTGAGTCAATCCTATCGTCTGATCTGTGGGGAGAGCGGATTTAGTGTGGCCCAAGTCTTAAACTTGAGTGATGGAGGAAGTTTTGAAATCCCTGTTGATACCTCTCTCTACTCCGCAGGGCATTTTCCCTATGAGGCGGGTGCTTGCTTTTTTGAAGCCCTGGAACATCTCGATCGTGACCGTTTTCGCTCCCTTCTCTCTTTTTTAGGACACGACTCCGGCTTTAGTACCTGTCAATCGTTTGATGCCATTGCCTTGTTTGCAGAGAGGATGGGAGTAGATGAATCCGTCATCGAAGGAATGGTGCAGCGTTATGGATTCCCAGAATGGGAAATGCTGAGACGGGGCAGCGCTAGAACTTATTGCCAATAGATCTCTTTCATAAATCGCTGCACGATCCAATTGCGGCGTTGCGGTATCCAAAAAATCCTCATTTGCAGTAGCAAACTCCGGTATTTTGGACCCTCCGCGCCTTGCACTTGGACCGTTCGCTGATTTATGAAAGAGATCTAATAGAATTCTTTCTACTTCCCCTGACAAAACCGCGAGGCTTCGGCCTGTTGCATCGGCATGAGAAAACTTTTTGAAATCGCTGCAGCATTCCACACCGTCACCTCAGTCGATCTTCCTCCCCGGTCGAAACTCACTCGCATCAAACAGCCGTTGCTGCTGTCAAAACTAAAACGATTTCCAGGCAGGTCGGGGGTTTCGTAGGTAATATTCACCTGATGAGCACCGGAAGCACTGAAGGTGCCGGGAACCCCTGGAAACCGGCCTTTGCAGCTCACCATCATCTGCGTTTTGACACAGCCAAAGCCATTGGCGGCTACCACGGGGGGAGTCCCCATTGCTTGGGCCATGCAGAGGAGGGGGTAAGTGAGAAGAAGAAAAATGAAGAAGAAAGTTTTTTTATTGTTTTGCACTTTGTTGAAGTCCTCCCTCCCTTGAGGGGAGGGAGTTGGAGGGAGGGTGCTCAAAGTACTTTCGAGTTGTCACCCTCACCCTAACCCTCTCCCCTCAAGGGAGAGGGGACTTTTATGTTATAATCTAGGGCCTCAACTCCCTCGATTGAGGTGCCGGAGTAATTTGTGGACTATGAGCTCCTGGATTATTGGGGTGACTGCTCTGTACGGTCGGTGTTGTGGGGGATACAGGGGTGTCTAGGAAAAAAGAATTGAGCTTTTGAATATTTTGAAAATCCTGAATGCGTTGAGGATTGTAGGCCTCTTTGGCTGCATCGGCCTTGTATTGCATCTCTTGAATGGCTTTTTCATTTGCTTTTGAATTGAGATAGCTGCTTACCCCCAAATCAATGGCAGTGACCCCCAGTCCTGTAATCGTTGCCGCCCGATCGCCTGAAGAACAATCAGATCCTTTTAGACATCCATAAAGGGAATAGCCTCCCCAAATGGGGGCGCTCCAAGTATCGTAATATCCAGGGTAATATTGTGCGAATGATTTTTGAGAAACGAGAAAACTTAACAAAAACAAACCAAGGCCAGCAAGTTTTAACAATTTTTTCATAAGCAACTCCTCAATTTATTATCGGCAATCTTCTATAAAAGTTTCTTCACAAAACAAAAATAATGAATGGTTCTACCCATTTTTTTCCATTTAGTCTCGAAGTAAGTGGGAAAAAGCGATTTGCCTTCTTGAATCTCCCAATGTTTTTCTAAGAACACTTGCTGGATGTGCTCGGCGTAAGGGGCGTCGTCGGTAGCCACCCAAACTTTTCCTACGGTTTTTAATAACTTATGAAATAACTCTGTACGCTCTTCGTTAATTAAGCGATGTTTATAATGACGTCTTTTAAACCAGGGATCGGGGAATAAAATAAAGATTTCACTCAGTGTTTCTTTTTCCAAAAGCTCAGTCAGGCAATAACGAGCATCGCCATGTACTGAAATGAGATTGTTCAGCTTTAATTTCTTCGTTTTTTCCACGACATTCTGGTAGCGCATGTTTCGCAGTTCCAAGGTAAAAAAGGTTTTTTGGGGATGATTTTGGGCCATCCATAAAATAAACTTTCCATTGCCGGGGCCTATCTCTAGAATCCAGTCGGATGTATTTTGAATATCCGGAAGGGCTGGAAAGATCTGAAAGGGTTTTTGCCAATCTTTTATTTCTATGTCTTCTTCCATAAATTTTAAAAATCTTTCTTTGGATGAACAGCTCGATTTGTTTCTTCAGATCTTGCGCCTCGACAAGGGCCTGTCTTCAGCAACGCTGGAGGCCTATGCCCGAGACCTGCAGCGTTTTTCAAGATTTGTAAAACTAAAAAAACTTTCCCTGGCTCAAGTTACTCCTCTCCACCTGATCGATTATTTTCAGCTCTTGCAAAAAGAAGGGCTTTCCATCCGTTCGCGCAGCCGCGCACAAAGCAGTATTCGTCAGCTTTACCGGGTATTGGGGCAAGAACAAGTGTTTACAGAAGATCCCACAGAAACTCTGGATATGCCCAAAATGGGACGTAAATTGCCTCATTGGCTCAGTCTGGAAGAAGTGGAAAAGCTGCTCGCGGCTCCCGATCTTTCAAAGCCCTTGGGGCTTCGCGACAAGGCCATGCTGGAGCTGATGTACGCCACCGGCCTGCGGGTTTCAGAACTGGTGAATTTGAAAATTGAAAATTTATCACTGAACGAAGGCTATCTGCGCACTTTAGGAAAGGGCTCCAAAGAACGCCTGGTGCCCATGGGACGCTCAGCAGTGCGTCATCTGCGAGAATATCTGCAAGGGGCCCGAGAGAGAATCTTGAAAGGAAAAAATCTCAGCCAGGTGTTCATCTCTCAAAAAAGATCGGTGATTACGAGACAGCAATTTTGGATTTTGATTCAACGTTATACGCTTCAGGTAGGAATTCAAAAACACATCTCCCCGCATACGTTGCGGCATTCCTTTGCCACACACTTGTTAGAGCGCGGCGCCGATCTGAGGGCCGTGCAAACGATGCTGGGGCACTCCGATATTTCCACGACGGAGATTTATACGCATATCGATGAACGGCGCCTGAAAGAGGTGGTCAAGCTTCATCCGAGGGATTAGGCTTTTTTCTAATCCTTGCTGTGTCATCGTGAGCAGCCCCATCAATCTCTAAGCACTCGTTCTTGTAAGATACTTTGAATGTCTCTTCGTCCATCCAAAATACAATGGATTTGAACCGTACTCTTTTCAATGGAATAAAAAATTCGATAGGGTTTGCAATGGATTTCTTTGAATTCGACTCTTCCAATTTCCAGTAGCTCTGGCGGAATATGTCCTCTTTGAGGTTGTGAGGATAATAAGTAACAAGTATCGCGCAGAGATTTAAAAATCATATCCGCACGTTCTTCAGAGTTGTTTAGTGCAATATAAGTATAGATTTCAAAGAGATCATCCTCGGCTGCCTGATCCAAAATTACATTAAACTTTTTCATTTTTAAATGCCTGTATTCGCTTTTCTAAACTGGAAAAAGTTGCCTCTAGCGATTTGGTTTTGCCACGTCTGATGTTTTGTTTGCTGTTTGTTAGAATTTTTAGCAGGGCTAAGGTCTCCTGCATTTTTTCGAAAGAGCGAATGTCTTGTATGACTACCTTTGCCTCTCCATTGTGAGTAATGACTAATGTTTGCTGGGTATTGCTGATATTACGAATAAGCTCGGACGCATGGGCTTTGAGATAGCTGATGGGTTTTACCGCCGTACTTAGTTTCATGTTATTCTCCGTTTTTACTACGTTAGACCAGAATTACGACTTTATTAAGGTCTATGATGAAAGGCAAATTAATTTTCTTTTTATGACTATTTTGGACTCTACTCCAAAATAGCCATGGCTAAAATGGACTTGAGTCCAAAATAGTCATAAGGTCTAGTCTTTCGAAGCACTTGACCTCCATCGCCCTCTAAAGATAGACCCCCAGCATGAGCTACACTCCCTCTTTATTCCAGTATCAGCGAAGGAAAACCCGTGTTGTCCAGGTTGGCAATGTGGGTATCGGAGGTGACAATCCTATCCGGGTCCAATCCATGACAATTTCTGACACCCTTAACACGGAAGCCGTGGTGAAAGAGGCTGTGGGTCTCATCGAAGCAGGCTGTGAAATTGTTCGCATCACCGCCCCGACCATTCATCATGCAGAAAATTTAAAAAATATTCGGGATGCACTTCGCGCCCAAGGTTACAACACACCGCTGGTAGCCGATATTCATTTTACGCCTCAGGCGGCCATGATTGCGGCAGATTATGTCGATAAAGTACGAATTAATCCCGGAAACTTTGCCGATCGAAAACTTTTTGCGATCAAAGAATATAGCGATGCGGAATACGACGACGAACTGATCCGCATTAAAGAAAAATTTATTCCCCTAGTTCTCAAATGCAAAGAGCGGGGTGTGGCGATGCGTATTGGGACGAATCACGGTTCGCTGTCTGACCGCATTATGAATCGCTACGGGGATTCGCCGCTGGGCATGGTGGAATCGGCTTTGGAATTTTTGCGCATTGCGGCGGAGCAAAATTATCACGAACTGGTCCTTTCGATGAAGGCCTCCAACACCCAGGTGATGGTGCAGGCCTATCGCATGTTAGTCGAGCGAATGGATGCCGAGGGTCTGGAGCCTTATCCCTTACACCTGGGAGTGACTGAAGCAGGCGATGGAGAAGACGGCCGAATCAAGTCTGCTGTGGGCATTATGACTTTGTTGCAAGATGGTATTGGCGATACGATTCGGGTTTCTCTGACGGAAGATGCGATTCATGAGATTCCGGTGGCGAGGGAGATGGTGGGGGAGTTTAATGAGGGAAGAGGGAAGATGGGAGACGGGAGACGGGAGACGGGAGATGGGAGGAGTTTTACCCACTTCCCACTTCCCACTTCCCACTTCCCTCCTCCCTCCTGGAATCCTCTCCAATACTGCCGTCGCCCTTCTGAAACCGTAAAAGCAGGACCCATCTATCTTAGCGGGAAGCATCTGATTCGAGTGCAGTATAGTTTGCCTTGGGAAAAAGATGAGAAAAAATTACAGAAGCTAGAGCAGGACATTGCTGAATTAATTAAAAAAGATAGACCTCCCGAAATTATTTCTTTTCAAATTCCGGATGATTTAGAGGCCGTCGATTCTTTTCTGGAATACGCAGCACATTTTAAGAAAAAATTTTCAGGATTAGCTCTCGGGGTAGCGCTTCAAGAAGCACCTCATCTCTTTCCCCAAATTGCGCCTGCCGTCGATAAGGTGAGTATTTGCCCTTCTCGAGAAAAAACGCCTGAAGGATGGAAGGCTCAGGCGATTGAGATGATTCGTATCGCAAAACAGCTTCCCTTGGCTTTGGAGTGGAGGATGGAAGAAGGGGAGAGGGGATTCGCTTTATTAAATCTGGCTCAGCTTTCTCAACAAGAAGGTCTGGATCGTTTTGGCTTATGTTGGTCCGGAGTGGATATGCTGCATGTGAATCGAGCCTTGGCGGCGAGTTTGGCCGAGAAGAAGATTGAAGCGGTCTTGCATCTGGTTCCGCATTTACAAAAAGAAGAAGATGTTTTGATCCGCAGTGCGGGACAATTGGGGGCCTTGCTTTTGGATGGGATGGGGGATTCCATCGAGGTAGGGGCGCCGCTTGCTGCGCCCCTACGGGATTCCATCAATCTTTCTTACAATATTTTGCAGGCGGCGCGTCAGCGGGTGACCAAAACCGAATTTATTGCCTGCCCTTCTTGTGGTCGAACGATGTTTGATCTTCAAACGACTACGGCACGCATCAAAAAAATTACTTCTCATCTCAAAGGGGTTAAAATTGCAATCATGGGTTGTATTGTGAATGGTCCGGGTGAGATGGCGGATGCCGATTTTGGCTATGTGGGCGGAGGACCCAACAAGATTCATTTGTATGTCGGTAAAGAATGTGTGGAAAAAAATATTCCTCAGGAGATTGCGGATGAGCGTCTGGT
The DNA here is from genome assembly GCA_015233135.1 of Deltaproteobacteria bacterium. NCBI lineage: Bacteria > Pseudomonadati > Myxococcota > Myxococcia > Deltaproteobacteria bacterium. The sequence continues at coordinate 57,620 of JADFYH010000012.1, read as the reverse complement.
AGAGTTGATTAAGGCGCAGGGGAGATGGATGGAGCCTTTCCCTGACAATGACCATTGACCTTTAATGTTCTTATTTATTACACTGAGAACCATGTCAAATTCACAGCAAATTCTGGAAGTAGATAAGCAGGGTCGTATCTGCTTGCCCAAAACACTTCGTTCAAAAAACAGTAAATATTACTCCTATGAAAAAGATAGGGATGGGACCATTCGCTTGCTTCCTATTGTAGGAGTGATCACGAATAAACAGGCTTATTTTTGGACGGATCGTTGGCAAAAGGGCGAAAAAGAAGCATCAGAGGATATTAAAAAAGGTAAAGGTAAAATTATCTCACCTGACAAAATTGATGATTTTTTTGACTCTCTTTAAAAATGAACTATAAACTTTTCATCAGTCCTTTGTTTGAGAAAAAACTTAAAAAACTTCCCAAAGATATTCTGGAAGCAACACGAAAAACCACCAAACTTCTTAGCGAGAATCCCAAACATCCCTCTCTAAAAACACATAAGGTTTTAAGAGCAGTAGGTAATTTTGGCAGCGATGTATTTGAGGCCTATGTAACCATGAAATATCGTCTCACCTGGGAATATGGCCCTGATCAAGGAATGATTACTCTGAGAAATATTGATAATCATGATGAGTGTTTGAAGAAAGCCTAGCTACTATGATGTCCAATCGTCTCCTATTCTTTCTTCTCTATTTCCCTACTTTTCTGATCTCCCTTTCGGTGCATGAATCCGCGCATGCCTGGGTGGCGTTTTTGTTTGGTGACGACACCGCAAAAAATTTGGGGCGTATCAGTTTAAATCCTATTCGACACATGGATTTTGTGGGAACTTTTTTGCTCCCCATTTTCTTTTTTTTCACCCCCGGACTTCGTTTTCCCATCGGGGGCTGGGGGAAGCCGGTTCCGGTGAATCCGTACCAGCTTAAAGATCCGCGTAAAGATGGTTTGTGGATTTCACTGGCAGGGCCTGCTTCTAATTTGCTGCTGGCAATATTTTGTGCCGCATTGATGCGTATTTTTTTCGTTCAGAATTTTCCTTATGTCTTTGCAGTTTTAGAAATTGGAATCTGGTTAAATTTGGGTCTGGCGTTTTTCAATCTGGTTCCTCTGCATCCTTTGGATGGTGGAAAAATTATTGAAGGTCTGCTTCCCGAAGCCTGGGTGCCTGCCTACGCCCAGGTGGCGCGCTACGGATTTTTGATTATTTTTGCGGTGTATTACATTTGGGGTTTTGGTTTTATTACCAAACCGGTGAGTTTTTTGGCGGAGAGGTTGATACCGAATTGAATGCCTCCCCTTAAGCTAAGGGGAGGTTAGGAGGGCTTATGTTTCAATTGCATCCAATTGCCATAACGCCCCCGAAAAACAATAAATCGTTATTGTTTTTCCCCGATCTTAGCTTAAGAGGGGGAACTTTTTATGAAACAACGCGTCGTCTCGGGCATGCGTCCCACAGGCTATTTACATTTAGGCCATTATCACGGGGTGCTTAAAAACTGGCTGGAGCTGCAAAAAAAATACGATTGCTATTTCTTTGTAGCCGATTGGCATTCTTTGACTACCGAGTATGCGAATCCAAGTCCGATCAAAGAATTTACTCACCAGATGCTGCTCGACTGGCTGGCTTGTGGCATCGATCCAAACTCCGCAACGCTTTTTATTCAGTCTCGTGTCCCTGAACATGCGGAATTGCACTTGCTGCTTTCGATGATTACGCCCATTTCCTGGCTGGAGCGCGTTCCCTCTTACAAAGAACTTCGAAAGGAACTGTCTGAAAAAGACCTCTCCACTTATGGATTTTTAGGTTACCCCCTTTTACAAACCGCCGATGTGATCCTCTATCAAGCCAACAAAGTGCCTGTAGGACAAGATCAGCTGGCACATATCGAACTTTCTCGGGAAGTGGTTCGGCGCTTCAATCATCTCTACGGCGAAACCTTTGTGGAGCCTGAGGCGATGCTTACCGAGGTTCCCAAGCTACTGGGAACCGATGGCCGTAAGATGTCCAAAAGTTTTGGGAATTCACTGTTTTTGTCTGAAAATCCCGAGGCCGTGCAGAAAAAAGTGTTGAGTATGATGACCGATCCCGCTCGCAAACGCCGCACGGATGTAGGCAATCCAGATCTTTGCCCGGTATTCGATTACCATAAAATTTATACAGCCGAAACGAAACAGGCAGAACTCGCCGCTGGATGCCGCAGTGCGGCGATTGGCTGTGTGGATTGCAAAAAAGTTTTCTTGGAAACTTTAATTCCCTTCTTGAAAGCCCATCAGGAAAGACGTAAGGAATTTGAGAATAATCCCAAACGGGTGAATGAAATTATTGAAGCTGGGGTGGAACGTGCTCGAAAAGTGGCGAGTGCGAATTTAAAAAAAATAAAAGAAGTCATGAAAATTTAAATTTCCTCCCCTTAAGCTAAGGGGAGGTTAGGAGGGGTTATGATCAATTTGCACCCAATTGCCATAACGCCCCCTGACCCCCTCTTAGCTTAAGAGGGGGGACATCTGAATGCTCCAAGAAGCTTATAAAATCAATCTCCCTGCCTTTGAAGGTCCTTTGGATTTGCTCATGCACCTCATTCGCAAAAATGATGTGCAGGTAGAGAATATTCCCATTGTCACTATTCTTGAACAATACTTGCACTATATCAACCTGATGCAGGAATTAAATATCGATTTGGCCGGTGAGTTTATTTTGATGGCGGCGGAGTTGGCTCACATCAAATCAAAAATGCTCTTACCCGAAGAAAAAAGTGAAGAAGAGGATGAAGGGGAAGATCCTCGGGCTGAACTGGCCAGGCGTTTACTGGAGTATCAGCGCTTTAAAGATGTGGCGTCGAGATTAGCGGAGCGGCCTTTTTTGGGCCGTGATGTTTTTATTCATCCTCCTTACCGCGAAACGGGAAATATAGAAGAACCAGTCTTGCAAGCAGATTCTTACAAGCTTTTGCTTGCCTTTAACGGGGTGCTCAAAAGATTAAAGCCCGAAAAGTATCATGAAGTGGCGATGGAGCGTTTATCTGTTAGTCAAAGAATTTACCAGCTGATTGAGTATTTTAAAACTGCAAGTTCCATTACCTTTGAAGAAGTGTTTGAAACAGCGCAGACAAAAGGCGAATGCATTGTTACCTTTTTGGCTTTGCTCGAAATGATTCGTCTTAAACTTATTCGTGTTTGGCAGGCAGAGGCACAAGCTGCTATCCGTATTGAACTGCGTGGTCAAACCGAAATTCCTACGAATCTTGAATTAAGTTCTGAATTTGACGAAGGCCCCTGTCCAAAGCCCCAAGGAGAATTTTAATGAATCCACAAACTCTTAAATCTGTTGTTGAGGCCTTGCTTTTTGCCTGCGAAAAACCTTTGGATGCCACTGATCTTTTAAAGATTATTCAGCGCGTTGATCCTGAGGTTGAAAAGGATGACAAAAAAACAAACGAAGGATTTCAAACCCAGGTAAATGCTCAATTCGAAGAAGTGGGGAAAGGGGATCTTTTAAAACTACAGATAGCCAATATTTTTTCGGATGAGGAGGGTTTTATGGAGGAAATGGTGTTGGATTCTAAAGGAAAGAGTGAAACTTCCATTTCCGATTTGCCGGCTTCTGAAAGTTTAGAGGGTTTGGCAGTTCTATCCCCAGAAGATGCTGGCCGGGAGCTTTCTGCGGAAGAGCAGTTACTCCAAAAGCAAAATGAAGAAGAAGAAAAGTTGGGTCGTGCAGATATTCAGGAAGCCATCAATGATCTGATGCAGGAATATGAAAAAAATTCCGAACGGGGTTTTACTTTAGTAAAGGTGGCCCAGGCCTATCAATTTAGAAGCAAACCTTCACTGGCGCCTTACATCCGAGCGATGAGTAAAGCTGTTCCTACTCGACTTTCGCAGGCTGCCCTGGAAACGTTATCCATTATTGCCTATCGCCAACCCATTACTCGAATCGAGGTTGACCAAATTCGAGGAGTGGATTCGGGGGGGGTAGTTAAGAGTTTAAGTGATAGGGAATTGATTCGCATTGTGGGTAAAAAAGATGAGCCTGGGCGGCCACTGCTTTATGGTACCACAGAAGGATTTTTGGAAATCTTCAACCTCGATTCTCTTCAAGATTTGCCCAGTCTAAAAGAATTGCATCAAATTGAAGAGGAGATGAAGCGCAACGAGGAACCTGGAAATGTAGTCCGTTTGGAGACGGAGATCGAAGAAGAAATCCAGGAAGTGGAAAGTGAGATGGAACTTCATTTTGCTGAATTAGAGGAAGAGGAAGAAGAAACCTTTTCAGCCCTAGATCAGGAGGTACAGCTCCTGCACAGTTTAGACGAAAAAGTAAAAGGGACCTTGAATCCTAAAGTCGAAGAACCTTTTGTAAAACAAACAGGACATTCAAGCTTAGAGTAATGCCTCTCCTACGTCTTCAAAAATATCTCTCCCAGGCAGGTATTGCCTCTCGTCGCAAGGCCGAAGGCCTTATCCTAAAGGGCAAAATTACCCTCAATGGAAAAGTGGTGTCCGAGTTGGGTGTGAAGGTGGATCCCGATACCGATCGCATCTGTCTTCAAGGCAAAAAGATAGAACGCGAAGAAAAAAAATACTATTATCTGCTCTACAAGCCGCGTGGGGTGATTGTTTCCAAGCGGGATCCGCAGGGTCGAAAAACGGTGTATGACCTCATTCCTCATCTGCATCCCTCGGTAAATGCGGTGGGTCGTTTAGACTATGATTCGGAAGGTTTGATTTTGCTCACGAATGATGGTGCCTTGTCTCATCGTTTCATGCATCCTTCTTCTCAAATTAAAAAACTTTATCATGTGTGGGTGAACCAAGAGTTGGAGGAGGAAGTCTGCGAGGAAATGGAAAAGGGAATTGTGTTGGACGAGGGGCTTACTGCTCCGGCGCAGATAAGGGCGCTGAAAGGTGAAAAGAATGAAATCTGGTATTCGATAGAAATCCACGAAGGGAAAAAACGCCAAGTTCGCAAGATGTTTGCCTGGGCAGGTCTTAAGGTGCTGCGTCTCATTCGTGTGAAAGTGGGACCTTTTGACTTGAAGGATTTGAATAAAAGACGATACAGAACTCTATCGGCGGAAGAGATGATGGAATTCAGATTGGAATGAGTTTGGGCAAGAAAAAAACTTACGAAAAAAAGAAAAGGCTTTGAGAAGTATTTGATAGCAGTTAAACTGGCGGGCGATATTGACCTTTTTTTTGGGGGAGGTCTTGTTGATTCAAAACAAGAAAATGTTTTTTGAAAAAATTACGCAGCTTCCGGTTCTGCCTCAGCACGTCCAAAGGCTTATGGAGTGTATCAATGATGCAGAGGTGGATGTCTTGAAAGTTGTTCAAATCCTTCACGTAGACCCCTCCTTAACGGCCAGAGTGCTTTTGGTGGCAAATTCTCCTCTGTATGGACTTCGCCGCGAGGTGACTCGAGTAGGTCAGGCGGTGATGATACTTGGTCTGGATGCCACACGCAATATAGCGCTGAGCGTAAGCCTGTTTCAAATGTTTCGGCCCAGCTCCGATTTAATCTTAAAACCCGATGAATTCTGGAAGCATTCCTTGGTGGTGGCCTGTTTGGCACGTCTTATTGCAAAACAGTTAAAGTTTGAAGATCCTGAAAATGCCTTCACTGCGGGGTTATTGCACGATTTTGGAAAAATAGTGATTATGAAATATTTTCCAAAAGAGTTCTCTCTGGCCGTTACTCGGGCTAAAAAACAGGAAGGCCTGTTGACTGAATTAGAAAATGAAAGTTTTGGATTGGATCACACTGAAGTTGGAAAGGTGTTGTGTAAACACTGGAATTTTCCTGCCTCGTTATCCAAAACAATCACACAGCATCACGAAAAAATAAAAATAACATGGCCAGCGCCCGTAGAAGATCAAGATTTAACAGTGATTAAAATTGCCAATAATTTAGCCAAACTTATTCCTGTTGGGGACAGTGGAAATCCTTTCTTTGAGATCCAGGCCATTCAAATTTGCAGGCTGATTGGCTTGGAAGAAAAAGATGTAAAAAAAATATTTCGTCAGCTTCCCGAGGAATTAAATCATCTGGGCGCTTTTTTTGATTTGGAATTGAGTGCTGCTTTTGCAAAGCCCGATTCGAATAGCCCTCGTGTGGCTATGGTAATTAGTGATTTAGATGAAAAAAGTTATTTGAATTTGCTGCTTTCAGCTATGGGGATCGAAGCAGTGGATTACTCGATTACACAATTTGAGGAAATTCGAGAAGCTGCAGTGATTGTCAGCGAAGACTTGATCCCCTTACACCTGCGCAAGATAGAAAAAGAAGGCATTTTATTGCTTTCCTGGAAAGACTGGAAGGCCAGTTCTCCTTTAGTCGAACAAGGGCATTTCCACATGCTCTCCCTACATAAATGGATGAGAGAACAGTTGCTGAGTCAGCAGTCTCAGAAAATGGGAGTGGCTTAAACTCCTACTTTTTCCAGCTCGTGGCCCCCGCCTCCAACACCTTATTCAAGGCCTGAATGTTCTGTACCCCACGGTCCGATAGCCAGGATTCCAGGGCCTTGATGCCGGATTTGGCGTAAATGGGAATCCCGTCTTTCCAGGTGGCACGACCACAGAGGACGCCGTTGTATTTGACACCGGCTTCCGCGGCAAGCTCCAGACTTTCGCGAAATACATCATCCGAAACTCCGGCAGAGAGGTAAATAAAGGGTTTGCTGGTGGCACCGGCGGTCACCTGATAATGTTTTTTCGCTTCAGCCAGCCCATAAGCCTTTTCGCCTTTATATGATTTGCTGCCTTCTACAAATTTCATGTTGACGGGAATTTCTACCTTCAAGACATCCACGTTGTAACGCTCCTTGGAAAACTCTTCCATGCTGCGGGCCACGATGTCGGGTTTCTTTTGAGCAAAGCTGACACTATTTTCTTCTTCACCTTCCTGGGTGGGATAGCTGACGAACTCCAGAAAATAAGGGATATCGTGGTAGGCACATTCCGCTCCAATGCGTTCTACCCAGGCATGTTTGATGTCGTTTACCTTTTTATTTTCGTAAGGAGAATAATAGAGCAAAATTTTGATGGCATTGGCTCCTTCGGCAATCGATTTGGAAACGGTCCAATGGGGAATCAATTTAGGCACGCGCCCCGGGGTATTTTGTTCGTAGCCGGTAGATTCATAGGCAAGCAATAAACCTGCATTCGAGGAACGAACCCGACTAGCGGGGAGTCCCCATTCGGGATCCAACAAAATAGCGGTGGCATGAGGAGTGAGGATTTTTGTGACGGCCGTTTTAAACTCTTCCATCATCAAATCGGTCACCAAAGAAGGGTCACAGCCTTTTTCTTTGGCAATCCCTTTTTTGAGAGATCCTCGCTGATCCATGGCTGCTGCAGCAATGATGCCTTTTGAGTTGGAGAGTTTTTCAAGATGTTTCACTTTGTTTGCACTAAATGGCGGCATGTCTGCTCCTTGAAGACTTGAATGGGTTATGGGTTTTAGTGGGCCTTAGCGAATTCAAAATAGGCAGTCAATGGCTTTGCTTGTGTTCTTCATATGCTTTTGTGATCGGTTACTCAAACAAACTCCACAATTCTTTCCAAGACAGCACCTCAATCCGTGGGCTTAATTTATAAGGTTTTGCTGTACGCGAAACAATGTATGCTTTTTTTGCATTGGGATATTCGGAGAGAAAAATTTGAAGATGTTTGGCGTCATTCAGGCGAGGAGCTTCGGACCACTTTACTTCAATAGGGATGTATTCTTCCTCTCTTTCAATCACCCAGTCTACCTCAGGTCCATCTGCATCTCTCCAAAAGTAAATTCGGTCAGGCGCTCGGGCAACATTTTTCTTCCCTCTTTGGCACAGAGTCTTCTCACTCCCAAATCGAAAAATAAATATTTAGAGGAGTGAATGAGTTTTTTTCGTTGCATAGCCTGTTTGGACGAAGTGCTTAGCGGTATGATGATAATCGAACGCCAATTTTTATGTTGATTGAATTCATCATTTGAAATCAAAAGCACTGGACGTTTACCGCCTTGTTCTGAACCGGATCGAGGCCAGATATTTGCCCAATAAATGTCTCCCCGTTTCATTGTTGTTCCTCAAAAATTTTCTGCAGCTCTTTGAGCGCTTCTTTTTCCAGCGAAGTGTCCATATCCAGTTCAGACCCTGCATGTTTTGAAACATAGGCCGCTAATTCTTTTTGAACCTGATAACGCTTTTTGGCCTTAATCCAGTATTGAATGGCCATATGAGCAAGAGTAGTCAGGGGAAGCTTGAGAGCATCTGCAATTTTTTTGAGTTCCAAATGGATGGAAGCATCGAGAGGGATATGAATGTTTTTTGAGAAAGAAGTAGACATGATAGATGTCATCTTATTGTGACAGATTGGATGTATCAATACGGATATCGTTTCTTGTGATATCGTTTAATCCATCAAAAAACAATCAACCCAGATCCCTCAACCCCTTCGCAATTCGATCCAGACCCTTTTCAATATTTTGCATCGAAGTGGCGTAAGAGAGGCGCACGAAGCCGGGGGCGCCGAAGCCGGAGCCGGCAACTACGGCTACTAGGTGCTTTTCTAATAGGTAGTCGGCGAGTTCGGTGTCGGTGCTGAGTGTTTTTCCTTCGGGGCTTTTCTTGCCCAGGTAGGCGTTGAGATTGGGGAAGACGTAGAAAGCGCCTTCGGGTTTGTAGCAAGTGACTTGGGGAATGGCGGCGAAGCGGCTTAGGATGTAGTCTCGGCGGTTTTTGAATTCGGTCACCCAGGTTTTTAGAAATTCTTGAGAGCCGTTCAAGGCCTCGACGCAGGCCCATTGGGTGGCGGTGGCGATGTTGGTGGTGACTTGACCTTGCAGCTTGGTGGCGGCCTTGATGACTTCCACAGGACCGGCCACGTAACCCATGCGCCAACCCGTCATCGAATAAACCTTGCTGGCACCATTGACGGTGAAGGTGATCTTTTTAATTGCGTCATTGAGGGAGGCAATGGAGGTGAATTGAAATCCATCGTAAATAATTTTTTCGTAAATTTCGTCCGAGATACAAAGCACATTTTTCCGCACCAGCACTTCCGCCAGGGCCTCTAATTCTTTTTTGGAATAAGCAGATCCCGTGGGATTGGAAGGGCTGTTCAGGATGAAGGCCTTGGTTTTGGGAGTAATCGCTTTTTCCAGTTCCTGGGCGGTAATTTTAAAGCCGTTTTTTTCCAGTGTTTGAACGATCACTGGCGTGGCATCATTCAGCAGCACCTGATCGGGATAGCTCACCCAATAGGGAGCGGGAATCAGCACCTCATCGCCCGCTTCAAAGAGGACTTGAGCCAGATTGTAAAGCGAATGTTTGCCGCCGCAAGAAACCAGCACTTCGTCTCGAGTATAGGTTAAGTGGTTGTCGCGTTTCAGTTTGGCGATAATAGCGTCTTTGAGTTCATTCACACCGCCTACGGGAGTATATTTTGTCTTTCCCGCCTTCAGTGCATCAATGGCGGCTTGTTTGATGTGATCCGGAGTATCGAAATCGGGCTCACCGGCACCAAAGCCTACCACATCAATGCCCTCGGCCTTCATGGCCTTGGCCTTGCTGTCGATGGCTAAAGTGGGAGAGGGTTTTACGCGGGCAATACGTTGAGTTAATTTAATCATGGTTATTAAGGTTTAAGGTCTAAGGTTTAAGGTTTAAGGTTTTATATGCTTTTCCCTTATACCCTATGCCTTACACCTTATACCTTCTTCATTTTTTCTTTTAATCTTTTTTCTACCAAAGGATGAATCATCCCTTTGACCGATCCACCAAAACGGACAATCTCTTTAATGAGCGAAGAACTGATATGCGAATAGGCGGATTCTGTCATCATGAAAACGGTTTCGATATCGGGGGCCATCATTTTATTGGCCAGCGACATTTGCAGTTCGTATTCGTAGTCGGGAACGGTGCGCAACCCTCTCAAAATAGCGCCTGCATTGTTTTTGCGGGCGTAATCCACCAACAGCCCTTCAAAAGAATCGATGACTACATTTTTTTGGTTTTTGAAAAGGGCCTTCAGCATTTCCACGCGTTCGTCTGGGCTAAAAAGCCCGGATTTACTGGTGTTGAAGGCAACGGCGACGATGACTTTTTCAAACAATCTCAGGCTGCGTTCTATAATGTTGATGTGCCCATGCGTGGGGGGATCGAAGGAACCGGGGCAGATGGCGATGGATTTTTTCAAGTGAATCCTCTGTTCACCCTCTCCCTGGCCCTCTCCCCTCGAGGGAGAGGGTGGGGTGAGGGGGTAATTTTAGAAAAGTAATATAGGTTTGCCCATACTTGCGCTGATCATTAATTTCAAGCTTTTCTTGCGCCTTGGGAAGTTCGCGTCCGCTGTGCTCGCAGACGATCAGGGTATGAGGAGTGAGGATTGAAGAATGGTGCTGCAATAGTTCCAGGCTGGGGTTCAGTAAATTTTTATCGTAGGGAGGATCGATAAAAATCAGATCGAATTTCCCCCCTTTTTTTTCTAAAAAAGGAATCGCTTTATTCACCAACATTTTAATGACCTGCCCGGATTCCTTCAAGCGACAGTGTTCCAGATTTTTTTCGATATAGGCAGCGATGTTGCGATCGGCCTCGACAAAGCTGCAGTGAGCCGCAGCTCGGGAGAGGGCTTCAATCCCTACTGATCCCGTGCCTGCAAAGAGATCCAATACCTTTACGCCTTCTAAATCTCCCAAGATGTTGAAAATGGCCTCTTTCACCTTATCGGTGGCAGGCCTTACCTTGAGGGTAGTGGGTGAGAAAAGTTTTCGGCCTTTGGCGAGCCCAGAGATCACGCGCATAAAGGTTTAAGGCGCGAAGTGGGTGTCTTGTTGTTTGGCCTGATGCAGGATGTCCAATACGCCAGAACCTATGGTTCCCCCGACGAGCAACAGGTAGATGCCTAAAATAGCCATGAAAAGACAATTCAGAAGGGTGGAAATGAGGCCCAGAATCCATCCTACCTTCGCCAGCATCCTTCCGGATTCCGGAGCTTCTCCGCGCTTGATGGCTCCTTCTTCTATTCGACCCACGATGATCGCTGGTATGCCGGTAAAGAATCCACAGCATAAAAAAGAAGCGATGGCTAAAACTAATGCGGCAATGGCACGTCCTGACGCTCCACCTGAATTTCCTCCGGAAGGGCCTGCTCCAGCAAAAGTAGGGCTTTGAGCTTGAGCCGGGGGAGCCGTATTTGCAAGAGGTGGAGGGGCAGACATCATTTGAGTGGCTTCGTTGTCTTCAGAAAATGGTTGATCGCTCATAAAGTTCTCCAAATTTGTAAAATTCGATAGCCCCAGCTTGATAGAAAAGAAAAGACAAATAATATTAAAAAGGCATTGAGTTGCTTATCGGGCAGTAGATCCCAGAAGTTTTTTTTGCTCAAGAGATTTTTCAGCGAAATGAAAATTAATGCAACATTCATCAAGAATAAAAAGGGGCCCAGGGGATGGGAAGAAAAGGCTGCCATAAAGTGACCATGGGCCATATGGGAAAAACTGGTGGTCAAACCGCAAGCAGGGCAAGGGTAGCCGGTAAAAAATAAAAAAGGGCAGGGGGGAAGGCCCAGCTGTTCATGGGTGCCAAATCCACGAGTATCAGGCTTTAGCCAAAAGGAAAGCAAAAGGATTCCGGAACTCGAAATCAACAGAAAGAGGCGACTTAAAATAATAGAAGGCTTGATTGAATACATGTTTGACCTCTGAGTAATGTCTGCAGTAGAGGCGATCTTCACCTAAAGGAGTTCTTATGCGTAAGATGATTTTATTTTCTCTTTTCACTCTTTGCTTTTCCCCCTTGCCCTTAAAGGCTGCAGAAAAAATTTGGAAGCAAAATAACAACCCTGCTAATTATATCGATTTGGAATCTATCAAAGACTCTGTGGCAGAAGATCTGATTTTGAATCATCCCTATCACATCGACGCCAAGAAAATCACCGACATGTTGCTTTCGGTTCGTTATAACAAGGCCCTGCTGTTTCGAAAAGATATTAAAGACCAGCAGGTTTTTTTTGATACCGATTTGGTCGAGAAGAAGTTTGCCCCTCGCATTGAGGAGGCCTTCCAAAAAGCTAGCCCCAATCAAGTGGTGGTGGTTTCCATGGTACAAAAAGATCCTTTTTTCGTCTTAAGGAATGATCGCTTGAGTGTTTTTAAAATGTTTGTGGCCCAGGACGGCATGCATATTAAATTTATGAAGACCGATTCTCATCTTTCGGGAGATTATCAAGCGCACACCACGGGGACAAAGCTGATCCAAGGCGCCAAGGGTATGAAAATAAGTTTGGAGCCGCAACCGGGCCAAAAGCTGTCCTTTGCGGATGCCCAGGAAGTGATTTTAGATTTAAATTATGATTTTGCGGCTTTGGTGGATAAAAAAGCCGAAGAAGAAACTGAGAAAGAAAAAGAAAAAAACAAAAGGGTGAAGCGAAGTGATTCCTCAACAACTTCCACAGCAGCTAGCTCCACTAAAGCTCCAAGTTCCGAGGTGAAAAAAGCCCCCGCAGAACGTTTGAAAGATTTAAAGGCCTTGAAAGAGCAGGGGCTGATTAGCCCTGCAGAATATGAGGCGAAGAAGAAAGAAATTTTGAAGGATTTGTAGGTATGAGAACATAAATTCCTTTATACTTCGTTGCTCACTTAGTCGCAATCCTCACGTAGCGTTGCTACGCTCCGGTTGCCCCTTCGCTCGCGCCTCGTCTATTAATTACTCAATTTCCAAAATCTTCGGACAACTCGACAGGATCTCGCATCCGTCTTTCGTAATATAAACCACGTCTTCAATCCTCACTCCGCCTACACCGGAATAATAAAGCCCGGGTTCCACTGTGACTACCGTGCCTTCTTTCAAGGTATGATCGAATTTAGAAATTCGAGGGGCCTCGTGAATGTCCAGGCCTAGGCCGTGGCCTGTCCCGTGAAAAAAACCCTGCATGCGTCCATTGATATTTCCGCTTTTGAATCCCTTTTTCTCAAAAAGTTTCAAGATCCCTTCATGGATTTTCCGTCCATTCACTCCTGCCTTCAGGTGGGCCATCGTCCATTCCTGAGCCTCTTTTACGGCCTGCCATTGTTTTTTGAGTTGGGGGCTGGCCTTGCCCTTCACTACCGTTCGACTCATATCGGCATAATATCGGCTGGCGATGTGACGAGGGAAAACATCCATCACAATCGACTCATGAGCATGCAATAAGGCATCTCCCCGATTGTGCGGGTCCACGCCCTGCTCACCGCCGGCAACAATAGTTTGCTGGGCGAGGCATCCCTGTTCAAACAAATAGAGATCGATGAGGGAGCGCAAACCCTCAGAACCCAGTTTTTTGCCTTTATAATAGAGCAGATTTTTTTTGATCCCGCATTCTGCCAAAATGGCATAGGCCCTCTTGATGGCATTGGCAGTATGTTTGAGCGCTAGTTTAATATTTTTCTTTTCTTCCTGATTTTTAATTACTCGTGTGGGCCAGAAGGGATCGGCCTGAAATTGGAGTTTAAATTTTTTATTTTTTAATTTTTGCGCGCTATAAGCAGGAAAGTTGTGGGGGATCGTGATCGCAGAAACCCCTTTTTCTTTGAGGAAAAATTCCAGCAGTTCCAGCAGGGGAAAGGCCTTTGCTTTTTTGACCTTTTTCAATTTCTCCGTCAGCTCACTGATGGAGACGACTTCATCTACTTGAGATTCGCTTCGTCCGCGGTCGACTTCGAGATCATTTAAAAAAAGATATTTTTTGTTTTTGATTTGAACAAAATAAACAGGGTCTGGAACCAGGAACTTGGTGGCATAATAAAGGTCGGCGTTGTTTTCGGAATCTCCATAAAGGAGCAGGGCGGAAGATTTTTTCATTCTAAAAATGAGCGAGCTTCATAAACTCCTGATAGCGCATCTCAATCTCTTCATTTTTTAGTCGACGGAATCTATCCAGGCTAAAGTCTTCGACATTGAAACTGGCCATGACAGATCCATAAATAGTAGCTTTTTTGAGATTATTAAAACTCAAATCGCCGCTTTTGGCGAGATAGCCCAAGAATCCACCGGCAAAACTGTCTCCCGCTCCGGTAGGGTCTTTGATTTCTTCTAAAGGGAGTCCAGGGGCAGAGAAAATTTCATCCCCGTGGAACAGCAAGGCTCCGTATTCGCCGCGTTTCAGGGCTATCGTTTGAGGCCCCCAGCTCCTAATCTTTCGGGCGGCTTTCACCAAATTACTTTCACCGGTGAGTTCTCGCGCCTCGCCTTCGTTGATGAACATTAAATTTACTTTGTTCAAAGTTTTTATCAGGGCCTCTTTTTTAGAAGAGATCCAAAAATTCATCGTATCGAGTGCGATGAGTTTTGGATTCTGGGCTTGTTCAATCACCTTCATCTGTAATTCAGGATCAATATTCGCTAGAAAAACAATTTCTTTATTGCGATAAGAACTGGGAAGCTCGGGGTAAAAACTTAAAAAAACATTCAGTTGCGTGTCTAAAGTATGAGCGGTGTTGAGGTCAAATTCGTAGCGGCCTTTCCATCGAAAAGTTTTGCCCTCTTTTTTCTGCAGGCCTTCGAGGTGCACACCGCGCGAGGCTAAAAAATCGAGGTGTTGTTGCGGAAAATCTTGTCCGACAACTCCCACCAAATAGGGTGGGCTTAAAAAACTGGCAGAAGTAGAAAAGTGGGTAGCAGAGCCTCCTAGACCCTCCTCGATTTTTCCGAAGGGGGTTTCAACACTGTCTAGGGCGATGGATCCGACGACGAGGATTTGCATGGGGTCTCCAGAGGATAAGTTGTTTTTGCGCGGGCTCTAAAAAGTTGGAATTGTTTTAAAACCCATTTGCTTAAAATGTTTGTCTAATGTCAGTACTTCACGAACGCCTTTTTCTTTGCAGAGGACAAAACTTGTTGCGTCAATGAGATCAAAATCTTTATCTTGATATTTAAAGTAGTCTCTCATTGCTTGTTCTTCTTGTGCTTGTGAAATTCTTATAATTTCCACAATCTTGCTATTAAAAATTTCTCGCAGAAAAAAAGTTCCTATTTTCTTTCCCAATCTTTTTGTCAAAAGGGAGGTCGTTTCGGCAATAATAAAGTTCGATGTAAGAAGAGGTGTAGGTTTATGATGTAAAAAATTTAAAATGGACTCGGAGTAGACACTCGATTGGTCCATCCACTCATAAAATACACTGGAATCAACAAAGCAAGCATTACCACTTTTTATTTCCATAGAGGTAGTCATCAAATTTTTCCCCTACATCTTTTTTTCCACTATTAAAAATTCCTTTCATCTTAAAAAGAGAATCTCCAAAATATTTTTTTTCTTTTCTTTTCTTCCTTTTTTCATCTACCCAGTTTTTTAAAAGATCAGGAATGCTCAATTTTTCTGATTTGGAAATTTTTTTAAGATAGCTGTATTGTTCCTCATCCCAATTCAAAATAGTTTTATGGGCCATGAGTTTCTCCTTTCAATCTTTTAAACAATTTTTCAATCTCTCCAAACTTTTTTCTTTTCCAAGCAACAACATCGCCTCATAAATACCGATGCTAATGGTTGTTCCTGTTAAGGCGGCCCGTATGGGTTGAGCGAGTTCTTTGAGTTTAATTCCCAATTCGGCGATGCAAGTTTCCACCACTTGGTGCAAGGAATCTCTATCGAAAGTATTCAAGGCTTCCAGTTTTGGAATGAGCCTGCCAAAGTAATCTTTGACCTTTTCATTTTCAAGCATCTTTTTCCCTGCTTCACTCCAGGGGACATGATCCAAGAAAGCAAATTCCACCAGATCGGCCATTTCTGCCAAAGTTTTCGATTTTTCCTGAGAGGCCTTGATGGCAGCTATCAAAGTCGCATTGTTTTCAACTTCAATTTCTCGAAGTTTAAAAAGGCGAATCAATTCCTCTGCCAGATCTTCCGGCTTGGATTCGCGAATATAGATGCCATTCAACCACAATAATTTTTCCGGATTAAAAATAGAAGGAGATTTTCCCACCGCGCTGGTTTCAAAGTAATTCACCATTTCTTTAAGACGCATCACTTCTTTATCCCCATAAGACCAGCCCAGGCGGGCCAGATAATTCAACAAGGCCTCGGGTAAGTATCCCATGTCGCGATAAGCAATCACCGATGTAGCACCATGTCGTTTTGACAGACGCGCTTTATCAGCACCCAAAATCATCGGCACATGGGCAAAAATGGGAAGCGGATAATCGAAGGCTTCGTAAAGTAAAATTTGCCGGGGGGTGTTGTTGAGATGATCGTCTCCGCGAATCACGTGAGTAATATTCATGGTGACGTCATCCACCACGACGGTAAAATTATAAGTGGGACTGTCATCGGTGCGCCAAATAATCAGGTCGTCCATTTCTTTGTTTTGAAATTCGATGTTTCCCTTGATTTCATCTTTCACCAGGGTGCTGCCTTCTTGAGGGGCCTTGAAGCGGATACAGAAGGGCCGGGTTTCCTTGGCCCAATCGGCCTCCGTCAAATTTCTACACGTGCCTTCGTATTTGGGTTTGCGGTGTTCTTGGGTGGCTTGTGCACGCTTGGCTTCCAATTCTTCCGCGGTGCAATAACAACGATAGGCCTTTTTTTCAGCCAAGAGCTTTTGCATGTGCTCGCGATACAAATCGAAGCGCTGGGTTTGAAAAAAGGGACCTTCTTGCCAGCTTAAGCCCAACCAGGTCATGGCCTGCATAATCGAATCGACATATTCCTGGGTGGAGCGTTCACGATCGGTGTCTTCCACACGCAAAACAAAAGTGCCTCCGGTTTTTTGGGCAATCAGCCAATTGTAAAGCGCCGTGCGTGCCCCTCCGATGTGGAGATGGCCGGTGGGAGAGGGGGCGAAGCGGAGTCGGGGTTTGGTCATAAAATTCTTATCCTCTATTCAAAACTACACAGGTATTCGCAGATTCCATTTTCAACCGCAATCTCAAAAGAAGAATTCGCCGGCACTTGAAAGGCTTCTGTCTCTTTATAATTTTTCCACTCGTTTGAGCCCGCAATTTTTGCGCGGCAGCCGCCTGCGGTAATCTGCATTACTTCGGCAGATGTGGTGTTGAAGGTGTACGAGCCAGGATAAATCAGGCCCAATGTTTTTTTGGAGCCATCTTTGAATAACAGGCTGTGACTGACGACCTTGCCGTCAAAATAAATATTGGCTTTGAGAGGGACGATGACATTTTCGATGGGGTTCATGTATAGCTCCATTTAATTTCGAAATCCCATTTTTCGTTTTGGTTTTACCGGTTCTTCCATTAGTTGACGGATGGCTTCAAAGACTATTTTGAATTGACCGTCGTATTTTCTTTCAAGGGAGTTTAATTTTTTGGATAGATCTGTATTAGTCGAAATGAGCTGACGAATTTTGACGAAAGCTCGCATGATTTCGATGTTTACTTGGATGGCTCGAGGACTATTCAACACGCTTGAGAGCATGGCGACGCCTTGTTCGGTAAAGGCGTAAGGTGTGTATTTTCGGTGAGCGCCCCTATTCGAGGTTTCTAAGGTCACAATTTGTGACCTTAGAAATGCAAGTTCCTGATAATTAAGCTGAAACATAAAGTCTGAAGGGAATCTCTCAAGATTTCTTTTTACTGCTTGATTAAGAGTTTTGACTTCTACTCCATACATTTTGGCTAAATCTGAATCCAAGATTACTTTTTCTCCTCGAAATAAGTAAATACTGTCCTGAATGTTTTGAACTGGGATTATTTGGGGCATAAGAGTTTTCTTGAAGTCACAATTTGTGACTTCAAGATTATAAGCACTTATTATTCCTCAATCTCCTTATACTCAATTCTAATAATTTCAACTTCTTTAGGTCCCTTGGGAGTTCGCACGGTGACTACATCTCCCACCCTTGCCTTGAGCAGGCTTAAGGTGAGGGGAGACACCCAGGAAATCTTCTTCTTCGAAATATCGGCTTCGTCTACACCCACAATCGAATAAGTTTTTTCTTCGCCGTCTTCATCCTGATAAGTCACGGTGGCGCCAAAAAATATTTGATCCGACTTCACTTGGCCAGGGGCTACTTGTTCAGCAGCTTCGATTCTTTTGGTGAGAAAACGAATGCGGCTGTCGATTTCCCGTAGCCGTTTTTTACCATAAATGTAATCCCCATTTTCGGAGCGATCTCCGTTTCCCGCAGCCCAGGAAACGATTGCGGTCACCTTGGGTCTTTCTTCATATTTGAGGCGCTGCAGTTCTTGCTGCAATTTTGAAAAACCTTGAGGCGTGATGTAATTCTTCACTCCGCTGGGCATAAGGGGTTCGGGGATATCTTCTAAATCTTCCGAATCATTTTCTTTGGTAAAGGCTTTGCTCATAAAATACAAAGCCCCTAAAAATATTCAGGGGCTTTGTGAGTTAGATTCATGTTTTTTTACTATCTCTTACTTCGATCAATTCCCCCACCCAACCAAGGCATCATCGCTCTCAGCTTGGCACCCACTTTTTCAACAGGATGATTTTCACCTTCTTTGCGAAGACGGTTAAAATTAGCGGCACCGCTTTCTTTTTCGTTGATATATTCTTTGGCAAACTCACCGGACTGAATTTCACCCAGAATTTTTTTCATGTTGTTTTTGACGTAAGAATCGATAATTCGAGGGCCGCGAGTGAGATCGCCATATTCCGCGGTATCCGAAATAGAATATCTCATGTTGGCAATGCCACCGGCATAGATGAGATCCACAATGAGTTTTACTTCGTGCAGGCATTCAAAATAAGCCACTTCGGGCTGGTAACCGGCTTCCACCAAGGTTTCGAAGCCTTTTTGAATGAGAGCAGAAACACCCCCGCAGAGCACTACCTGCTCCCCGAATAAATCGGTTTCACATTCTTCGGTGAAAGTGGTTTCGATGACGCCGGCTCGTGTTCCGCCAATTCCTTTGGCGTAGGCCAGGCCAATTTCTTTGGCCTTTCCGCTGGCATTTTGTTGTACAGCGATCAGGGCAGGAACTCCCTTGCCTTCTTTAAACTGATCCCGAACAAGATGCCCGGGGCCTTTGGGGGCAATGAGGATGACGTCTAAATCTTCGCGAGGGACTATGCGTCCGAAGCGAATATTAAAACCATGCGCGAAAAAGAGGGCAGAACCTTTTTTAAGATTGGCTTTTAAATGATTGTCATACAGGGCTTTCTGAGCTTCATCGGGAACCACAAGCATGGCCACATCGGCCCATTTGGCGGCCTCGCTGTTGTCGCTGAACACTTCAAGGCCGGCAGCCTTTGCCTTGGCGATGCTGGCGGATCCTGCCTGGAGAGAAACTTTTACATGGAGTCCACTTTCCTTCAAATTCAGGGCGTGGGCGTGTCCTTGAGAACCATATCCAAAGATCACAATGTTTTTGTTTTTGAGATGCTCGAGGTTTGCATCGCTATCGTAGTAGACTGTTGCCATAATTTGCTCCTTCATTCGTTAAAAAAAATTGAGTTCTAACCCTTACAGGATGAGGAAATGAGAAGCAAGTCCATATTCATGAGCTTTCAACTTGCTTGTTTTTTAAAATTGAATAAGTTTCGTCCTCCTATTTTTGTAAAAACCTATTACTAAAAGGAGACCCCATGAAAAGGATTTTTCTATTCATCTTTTTATTTTCACTTTTTACCCTTCCTCTTTGTTCCACCAATCCTATTACTACCAATCCCAGCGGGCTTCGATATGCAGAATTGAAAGTGGGAACGGGGGCCGTGGCGACTGCGGGGAAAACGGTCAGCGTGCATTATACAGGTTGGTTAGATGAAAAGGGTGCAAAAGGGAAAAAGTTTGACAGCTCCGTTGATCGCGGACAGAAATTTGAATTTCATCTGGGTGCGGGCCAGGTCATTAAAGGTTGGGATGAAGGAGTCGCTGGAATGAAAGTAGGCGGAAAACGCACGCTCTATATCCCTTCAAAATTAGGCTACGGGGCTCGTGGAGCTGGAGCGGCTATTCCTCCTAATGCGGATTTGATCTTTGATGTGGAGTTATTTGAAGTGAAATAGACCTCTTGCATAACCTACTGCGCGATTCAATTGCGGCGTTGCGGTATCCAAAACATCCTCATTTACAGTAGTAAACTCCGGTGTTTTGGACCCTCCGCGCCTTGCTCTTGAACCGCTCGTGACGGTTATCCAAGAGGTCTAATAATTATGGCAAAAGCACAAAGCATCACCTCCTCAAGCAGCGCCGAATATTTTTCAAAGAACCTCCAACAGGTGGGTTTTTCTTCTTACACCAAGGCGGTGCTCACCAGCGTGAAAGAGGCCGTCGATAATTCTTTGGATGCCTGCGAAGACGCGGGCATCCTTCCGGAGATTTCCGTCCTCGTTGAAAAAGTGGGGGAAGGCACGGCCAAGAATGCCGATTCCATCCGTATTCGTGTCGAAGACAATGGCCCGGGTCTTGAGGTTGAAGAGGTCGTTAAAGTATTTGGCGAGTATCTGGCCAGTTCCAAACTCGGCCGAGGCCGATGTAGTCGAGGTCAGCAAGGGATTGGTATTTCTGCAGTCACCACTTGGGCTCAATTGACGAGTGCGCGCGGTGCAAACATCATCACCAAAACGGCCAAGATGCGCAAGGCCTGCCAGTGTGTGGTAGAAGTCGATATCAAGCACAACAAAGGGGTGATGAAATCCAAGGAAGCTATTGAGTGGGATAGAGATCACGGCGTCGCTTGTGAATTTGTGATTGATGCCCGCATCCAATTAAATGGCGAAGGAGGACTGCTGGCCTACCTCAGTGGTACCACCTTGGTGAATCCTCACCTGAGTCTGCGTTATAAAATTCTGGATCAAGACTGGGTAGAGATCGAACGGGTAAGCGACGTGCTGCCCGAGATTCCTGATTCTACCGACCCTCACCCTCACACCATGAAGCTGGGTGAATTTATCGCCCATTCGCATCTGTTTGGTCGTGTCTCCCTAGGCGCCTGGCTGAGAAAGGGTTTTTCGCGTATTTCTGATTCGGTCTTGGATGAGATGAAGAAAGACGGAATTACCCAAACTCTTTTTGACAAAAGTGTGGATAAAGCCACCGAAGAAGATTTCAAGAAGGTATTTGCCGCGCTACAAAAGGCAAAACTGATGGCGCCCTCCACCAAAAGCGTACTCAGTATCGGAGAGGCGGCTCTCTCCAAGAGTATCCAACGCGTAGGTCAGGTGGATTTCTTTTCGGTGGTGTCTCGCAAGCCCGCCATTTGTGATTTTAAACCCGTTTTGGTGGAAGTGGCGATTGCCAGGCTCTTGGATAAAAATATGTCCGAAGATCAGACCGTTATCCTGCAACGCTTTGCCAACCGGGTGCCGCTGCAATTTGATAAATCTTCCTGCGCTATGACCAAGGCGGTAGAGTCGATCAATTGGCGTGCTTACGGCCTCAATCAGCCCAAAAATAGTTTACCGCTCGGACCTTTCATTATTGCGGTGAGCGTGGTGTCTCCTTTTATTAAATTTAAAAATGCCTCCAAAGAAACGGTGGATGCCAGCGATGAACTCGTCGAAGAAATCCGCCGCACGCTGATTCAAGCCGGTCAAAGGTTGTCAAAATATATCAAGCGAGAAAACAAAGAAGCCGACCTGGAAAAGAAGCGTCAACACATCGAGATGTTTGCTCCAATTCTAGTCGACGGAGCCTGCCGCATTACCAAATCCCCCAAAGCCCGCCGTGAAAAAGCCCTCGAAGGCCTGGCAAAAATTCTGGGCCGCGACGCCGCCCTTGCTGAACAAGAACTTAAGATTGCGACAGAGCATGCAGAAGAAGCGCTGTTGAAGATGGAGCAGGTTGCGGGTATTCTGCCGATGGAAACTCCGGTATTCAAAAATGGTCAGGCGGAATTGTTTTTGGAAGAGAATTCTAGAAACAAAAAAATAAAATAGATTCAATTTCTAGCCATTTATTGGCAGAAAAGAGGAGTTGGAAGAGCTGAAGGGCCTGTTGGCAAAGAAAAGTGCCAGTCTGGTGGTCATTAAGGGTAGGCGCCGCATTGGTAAAAGTCGTCTGGCCCAGGAGTTTGGCAAATCCTTCAAACAAGCCTATTTTATCTCAAATGCATTGAGCCTCAGAATAAGGAGAATTTATGGATTTTGGTCTTTCGATCTGCTTCACCTTCTTTTTCATTATTCTTACTATCATTGCACTCATCAAGGCCAGTTCTGCAGGCTCCAAGATTGCTTCGCTGGAGCGAGAGATCAAAATTTTTCGGGAAGAAATCAAAGAGCTTCAGAAGCTTTTCAATCAGGGGCTTCCCAGTTCTCCGCCAGTAAAAACCGAGGCTCCGGTGCAGAAGCCTCAGCCTCAAGCCCAGGCAGCTTCTGCCCCAGTGGTTTCACCGATTGTAGATCTGAGAACTTCGCAAAATGTCAATGTAGCTCAGGAAGTGCATCAGGAGGTAAAATCTGAATCTTCTTCTCAGGCCAATCTACCTCTACCAAAAAATCTTCCACCACCACCTCCTCCTCCAATTCCAAAAGCAGCCCCAGCCCCTCCTCCACCCCCGCGAAAGAAAATCGAGTGGGAGCGTTGGATTGGTGTGCGTGGCGCGGCTTTGCTGGGTGGAATCGTTTTGGTCATCGCGGCCTTTCTCTTTTTTCAATATGCTGTGGAGAATGAATACATCAAATTCACACCTATTGTACGCGTGGCCCTGGGAACCCTCGCGGGGCTTTTTTTCCTTATTTTTTCGGAATTTTTGCGCAAACGAAAATTTGATCAGGTGCCGAACGCCCTCAGTGGGGCAGGGATTGTGGCGCTTTATACGTCGTTTTGGGCGGCTAAGTCTATCTACGAACTCATTACTTTCCCCATGGCCTTTGTGTTGATGCTGATGGTGACGCTCTCCTGTGCCTTGCTGTGTCAGCGTTACAAGTCTCTCTTTGTTGCCGTGCTGGGTTTAGTCGGCGGATTTTTAACGCCTCTGGTTTTAAGCTCGGGCTCCGATAATCCAATCGGTCTTTTTGGCTATGTCCTCTTGCTGGATCTGGCTTTTTTGTGGGTAGCTCAAAAACAGAAATGGACGGTCATTTCCAATCTGGCTCTGGTTTTAACCTTTGTGATTCAAGCGATGTATATCTTCGGCAAAATGGGGCCCGATCGTCTTCCATTAATTTTGGGCGTGCTTATTCTCTTTGCCGCTGTTTTTGCTTTTTACCATTTTAAAAATTCCGACTCCAAAGAAGGCAATCTCTTTCAACAAGGCTTTTCTATTTTAGTGCCCTTTGTTTTTGCCCTCTATTTTGCGTCTAACGCGCAGATGGGGCTGCATCTCTATCCCATCGCGGCCTTCATGATCGTGATGAATCTGCTGGCCATCTGGATCGTGCGTCAACAAGGCCATGGCTTTCTGCTCAGTTCCGCATCTTTTGCCACCATGCTGGTTTTTTCCATTTGGCTTTCCACCCAGACACTCAATAGCGCCAAGGCCTGGGAGTTGATGGGCAGTCTGCTGGCTTATTCTAGCCTCTGGTATTTTTCTCCCAAGATGATTGGAGATGCCAAACTTTCTGCGTCGGGGAGCCTTGTGACTTTATTGTTCTCGATGCTCTTGCTGATTTTTGTAATTGGCAATGTGCATGCGGGCTTGTCGATTCTGCCGGTGGGGATGCTATCATTACTGTTTGGCTTCATGATTCGTCGTGTGGCCTATCAATCCAACAAAGTCTGGGCCTGGGCTGCAGCCGCGGGACTTACCTTTCTGATATTTCTGGTGGCCTTGGTGGTTCGATGGGATCAAGGGTTTTCGCTGTTTGAGTTTATTGGCTTTATGGCCTTGTTTGCTCTCAGTTTTCTTCCCTCCGCTGGAAAACTGGAAGCTCTGGAAATCCCCTTGGCCTCTCTCATCGGCCTGCAGGCGCCCTTTCTTTTTGTGTGGATCCTGGGGCTCAAACCTGGTCTTTTTGAGTATTATTATCCTTTGGGACTATTGCAGCTTTTACTCTTAGGCCTCAATCTGCACAGCAACAAACGTTATGCAAAGGCGCCGCTGTCGCTGCTGACGGCCATCAATTTGATTATCTCTTTTGCGCTCTGGTTTTATGCCGGGCGTCTTGCACATTTTTCGCTCACGGAAATCCCTCTCGCTCATTATCCCCTTTTTCTGGAGGGCTTGAGCTTCTTTGTTCTCTACGCCTTGGTGCTGCAAATTTTTTCAGAAATTTTTTCCAGTATAAAGTCACTCAAGACTGGAGCCCTTACTTATTCCATTGCCAGCCTAGTCTTAGCAGAGCTGTTTTTCCAGGAACAAAAATTATTCTTTTGGACCTGGATGCTCTGCTGGAGTTTCTACGCCCTGCTGTTGTTCCGACAGGCTCATGTTTTTGATAAAAAATATTTTAACCTGATCGGCGCCGTCATCCTTTCTTACGGCTTTACAAGCGTGCAAACTCTTTTGCTGGGCCCTGTGACCGAGGCAATGCCTGCCTTGCACAGCTTTTGGCTTTTTGTCTTCTTTTGGATGCTGCTCTACCAGGGCTTTGCCCTCAAATGGCCTAATGTTTTTAACGAGCATGCCGCTGCGGCTTTTGCCATTGTTCAAATGATCCTTTTTGCACTGGGGGAATTTTCGGACAAGAACCTCTTGGAGAGTATGGGCATGCTTTCCCTGTATGCCTTCATGGTGGTACTGGCCGCCAGCCGTTTACCGGCGGGGCTTTGGTACGGGGCGGCGATGATCTTGACGCTGCTCAGTCATGTCTTGCTGATGCTGGATGTGAAGATTCCAGAACTTTATGAAAAAATGTTTTTCATCGAACTGGCCGCCGTCTGTTTTTTCACCCTCTGGCCTTTTCTCTTCAAAAAACGTTTTTTGCAAGACAAATGGATCTGGCTCTTTTCTGCCCTGGCTGCGCCTCTTTGGTTTATCCCTCTCAAACACCTTTTTATTCATCAATGGGGCGATGCTTTTATTGCCGTGCTGCCTGTAGGGCTTGCCGTTCTTTCCCTCTTTTCAGCGCGTCAAATTTCGCAGATGTCTTTTGCCACTTCTTCGCGAGAGAAAAATTACCTGGTTCTTTTCTTGGCCATTACCCTCAGCTTTGTGAGTGTGGCCATTCCTCTGCAATTGAAAAACGAATGGTGGACTATAGGCTGGGCCATCGAAGGATTTATGATGCTCCTCCTTTGGAAGAAACTGGATCACGTAGGGCTCAAATATTATGCGCTTTTGCTGCTCGCTGCGGTTACTGTGCGTCTGGTTTGCAACTCCGAGGTTTTACTCTATCACGAGCGTGGAGGCCTGCGTATCTTGAATTGGATCCTCTATACCTACTGGGTACCTGCACTGGCCTTGATTGGATCGGGACAAATCCTGATCAAGCTGGAACGTGAATGGGCACGTGCCTGGGAGGCCGCACTCTATCAAAAAGGATGGAATTTCTGGGGGATGCTCTGCAGTGCGGCTTCCATCCTCGTTATTTTTTATTGGATCAATCTGGCCATTGCCGACTGGTTTGGAACCACTTCCTTTCTATCGATTCAGTTTGAAAAAAACCAGGCCCGCGATCTGGCCACCTCCATCGCCTGGGGACTCTATGCGCTTATCCTGTTGGGCATAGGAATGTACCGCGTCAGCAAAGGCCTGCGCTGGGTGAGTTTGGTGATGTTGATGATTACCATTGGCAAAGTATTTTTGTATGACTTGTCGGGATTGAAAGATTTATATCGCGTGATGTCGCTTTTGGGACTCGCATTTTCACTCATTATTGTATCGCTGGCATACCAGAAATTTGTGTTTAAGAAGGATGATGTGGGTGTTACTAGGTTTCCCTCCCCGTAGGTGGGCCAGCATTATCTATCAGTAGGTGTGATGAAGAAAGTCCCCTCGCCCCATCCGGGGGAGAGGGTAGGGTGAGGGGGTAACTGGATTTAATTTGAGCTTTTAGTCTGTTTTCTATTTTTGTAAGGAATGAATAATGAAGTGAGAATAGAAAAAAAAGAATGCAAATTGCATCCAATATCACCCTCACCCTGCCCTCTCCCCTCGAGGGAGAGGGGAATAGACGGCAAATGAGCCTTACTAAAGTAGAGGAAAAAAGGAGAAAAAATGAAATTGAAAATAAATTATAAAATAATTGTTCTCTCTTCTTTATTACTGGCCACCCTCTCCCACGCCCAAACTCCCGGCTCGCTCAAAACTCTCTTCCCGCAAAAGTCCGACCTCTCTGTCTCCCAAGCCGGTTGGCAGCGCATCGATTTAACGCCGGAGATCCGATCCAAAATACAATCCGATTATTCCGACCTGAGAATTTTTGATGCCCAAGGAAAGGAAACCCCATTTTTTGTAGGCCAATATCAAGGTCCCAAAGAAGTCCCTGCCTCGCAAGAGCAGGTTTTGAAGGTGTTGAATGCCAAGCGCGAAAAAGTGAAAGAAAATATTTTTCTGGAAACCTATGAAATTGAGCTTCCTGGCTCACTAAACGAACAGGCCCATTATTTTATTGTCCTCAAAAGTCTCCAGGATAATTTTGTAAAACAGGTGCAGATTAAAAACAAAGAAGACGACGCCGAAGAGGCACTGCTCGAAAAAACCTCACTCTTTCGTTATGGAAGGGCTCAAGAAAAAATGAGTATTGATTGGAATCACAAGGGCGTGCATAAAATTTTGTTCAGCCTGGAAGGAGAGGGAGATTATCTGGAGCCTACTTTTCATTGGGTGCAGGAAAATGAAAATGTTCCCCGGCAGAATGAAGGGCATTCAGAGGAAGCACGCAAAGACGTGCTGTCTATTGTTGACACAAGCGAAGAGGGAAAGAAAACAGTTTTGATAGTGGGTAGACCTTCTGGAATTGTGCCTGAATCGATTCTACTCAAAAACAGCGACAGTAATTATTCGCGCTCGGTGAAGGTGTTTGATGTCAAAAAAGGCCAGGAAGTGCGTCTGGTGGGTGTGGGGAAAATATTTAATGGGCTGATATTAGGGGAGACTGGAAATCAGGAAATTCGTGTGTCTTCTACCTTTGGCGACAAACTTAAAATTGAAATAGAGAATGAAGATTCTCCCCCGCTTGTAAACCTCTCTGTGGAGGCCCTCAGCCGAAATAATCTGCTTTTCTTTTTTGTCGATTCTGAAAAATATGCAAATCTCGAATCCAATTTTGGCTCTCTTTATTTTGGCGGAGCACGAGTCAAAGCTCCACGTTACGATTTACAAGAGCTTGCGCAAGGTGTGGAGATTGAGAAGCTTTTTTTATCCTCTCATGAAGTACAGCTGGCTCCAGTGACAGCCAATGGCGATTATATCGCTGAAAAAAGTTTTGAAGAATTTCTCAAGCCGGGCATTCAGGAAGATCCCAAATCTTTTGCTTATTCCCAAAGCTTAAAAGTTTCTGAACCGGGTGGCATTGTTGCCATTCCCCTCAGTTTGGCCCATCTCGAAAATCTCAGAAAAGATCTGGGGGATTTTAGAATTCTGGATAAAGACCAGCAACAATGGCCCTATCAGCTTTCGCGGGATACGCAGGAAGTAAAAGTGGAATTAAACATTCAAAAACAAAATACTCAGAATCAGAAAACAATTTATAAAATCACCAATCCTCATCCCAAAATTGATTTAAGTTCCATCCAACTCAAAATTGACAACCTCCTATTCGACAGGCCCTACCAAATCTTTTCACATCGAGGAGAGGTGGAAGAACAGCTGGTTTCGACGGGAAGTCTTTATCGTCGACCGGGTTCCTCTTCGAATATCTCCATCTCGCTGGGCCGCCTGCGTTTTGAATCTTTGGAACTGATTGTGAGTGACGGCAACGAACAGGCTCTCGAGCTCAGCCAGGCGACCTCCAACGTAGAAACGCCTATTTTCAATGCTTTGCTGAAGGGAGATTACACGCTCTATTTTGGAAACCCCAATGTGTTGTTTCCCACTTATGAAATTACGCAATTCAAAGACCTCATCGAAAACCTTCAAGAGGCCCCCAGCGAATTAGGGCCTATTCAAAAAAATATACTGGAAGCGAAAGTTTCTCAAGTGACTCGAGAGATGGGTGGCGGGGGTGAAAAGCAATTTTATCTATGGATTCTCCTGGGTGCCGCACTGGTGGTGCTGGCGGTGTTTTCCCTTCGACTAGCGAAGGGGGGAGAGGGGAAGTAATTAACAGCATGAAGCCTATCCAGTTTATCAGTATTTTTGGAATTCTTCTCCGAGCCTTTCTTTTTATGTTAGCCCTTCTGGATGAAAGAAATGAATTTTTGTTTCTTGCCTTCGCTGTCTTGATGAACCTGTTTATACTCATCAGTTACTATTCACTTTCGAAATATAAAAAATGGGCTTGGTGGGTAATCCTCATCTATTCCTGTTTAAGCGTAGCAGTATTTTTATTGGGGCTAGTTCTCAGGCAACTTAACATTGGAATGGCAGTAAGCGTGCTATTCTCACTTTACTGTATAAAATTTTTAAGTACAAAAATAACAAGAAGAGAGTTTGGATTTTAAGGTTTTAAATATTTTTATGAAAAAACTTCAATTTTTGGATCGATTTCTCACACTCTGGATTTTTGCTGCCATGGCTATCGGCGTGGCATTGGGATACTTTTACCACGCTTTGTCGGAAATTCTACAGCATCTCCAATATGGCAATACTTCCATTCCGATTGCCGTTGGTTTAATCTTGATGATGTACCCGCCTTTTACCAAAGTGAAATATGAAGAGTTGGGTCGGGTTTTCAAAAACTACAGAATTCTTGTGCTGTCTCTCATTCAAAATTGGATCGTTGGCCCCATACTCATGTTTAGTTTGGCCGTTCTTTTTCTATCGGACAAACCCGAATACATGACCGGTCTCATCCTGATTGGTCTGGCGCGGTGCATTGCAATGGTGGTGGTCTGGAATGACCTGGCCGAGGGCAATACGGAATACTGTGCCGGACTAGTTGCCTTTAATTCCATTTTTCAGGTCTTGTTTTTTTCGGTATACGCCTATGCTTTTCTGAGGGTGATTCCAACATGGCTGGGGCTTAAGGGTGTAGAAATACACATTACCATGCTGGAAATTGCCAAGAGTGTTTTTATTTATCTGGGAATTCCTTTTTTGGGTGGCTTGTGGACACGATTCATCCTGCTCAAAACAAAAGGAGCTGACTGGTATAAAAGGGAGTTTCTGCCTCGCGTTAGCCCCATGACCTTGATCGCATTGCTTTTTACGATCATCCTTATGTTTTCACTCAAGGGGGAATACATTGTGCAGTTACCCTTGGATGTGCTTCGCATTGCCATTCCACTTTTGTTTTATTTCGTGATCATGTTCGTGTTCTCATTTCTCATAAGCAAAAAAATGGGCGCCAGTTACAGCGAGTCGACAACACTCTCCTTCACTGCGGCATCTAATAATTTTGAGTTGGCCATCGCGGTTGCCATTGCAACCTTTGGGCTTAGTCACGGAGCGGCGTTCGCTGCAGTGGTCGGGCCTCTGGTGGAGGTGCCCGTGATGATTGCTCTCGTCCACGTGGCTTTTTATTTCCGAAAGAGAATATTCCAGCAGCAAAAAGTCGAGATTGGGGTCTGCCGATGAAAATTCACCCAACTCATGGCCTCGAGAATCATGCTAACGTCTAAAATATGATCTTCTATCACTACAAGAAACCAAAAATACTTTTCGTTGGGATTAACCCTCACCCCGGATCGTTCAACCGGGGTGTGCCCTTTTCTAATAATAAGATGTTTTGGTATCTTCTCTCGCAAGCTGGAATTCTTAAGGAAAAAAAGGACGAGTTTTGTAATGATGAAACTCTAAAAAGGATTTACAAAAATAAATTCAATCCAGTCTATCAATTGGGATTCGTGAATATTATTAATAGACCAACATGCGATATTACAGAGCTGAAGAAGGGCGAAGAGTTGTCTGGTCGCAGAAAAATCTCCCGTATCATAAAGACTGAGATGCCGCAGGTCGTATGTTTCATTGGTAAAGTTACTTATGAAAAATATATCGGATCAAAAGATTTCTCTTTTGGTTGGCAAAATCCCATCCACAACACGAGAATCTTTGTCATGCATTCTCCTTTGCGAGGGAAAGCAGTTATTAGAGTTCGTGAGTTAAGGAAGGTTGCACGAAGATGTTCGCTCATTTCGTAAACTTCTTGATCGAAATTGTCTCAGCGCAGTTCGCGAGTTAACTTCCCGACTTCGATAAGCCTCTATTTTCAAAATCGTCTTTTTTTATTTCGAACTTGAACTCATCGACAAATAGGGGAATTCCCCACCCTAAAAACTAAGGAGGGCCGTGTGTCTAATACAATATCCTGCACCGTTAAAAATGAAAATTTAAATCCAATTGTTCATAAGACTCAGACTCGGGATAGACAAAAAGAAATAAGCGTAAAAAATGAAACAACTTTTTCTAACGACTTTTTGGAAACAAGGGATTCCAAAAATGACTCTAAGTATGCACGGCTTTTTGGAGCGGTATTCAATCTTCCAGAATTAGTTTATTACTATAGTGAAAGAACTGAAGAGAATGAAAAGTAAGGAATCAATGAGTAGCTCAGAAGAAGACTCGTCGAGACTTGTTTCTTTTTTGAGGCATGACGGTGAAATGCCCGCTTCATAAAAAAGATCCCCAATATCTTACTTTTTTAAGCATTCCATTCAAAATAGGGCTCAAGTTTTTGCCTTAGAGAGCCGTTGTCCGAGTTATAAATAGCCGATAATTTGGCCTTTTTTGGAGGGAAGTATGGATGATATCGTTAAGGAGTTCTTGGTTGAAAGTGCCGAAAACCTCGATCAATTAGATAGAAATTTTGTAGAACTTGAAAAAAACCCTACGGATAAAGAGAGGTTGGCTTCAATCTTTAGAGTCATTCATACGATTAAGGGGACCTGCGGCTTTTTAGGTTATTCCAAATTGGAAAAGGTGGCCCATGTGGGGGAGAGTCTTCTCTCAAAAATGAGGGATGGACTCATACTGCTTACCCCAAGCATTACGAGTACCCTGCTTAAAATGGTAGATGCGATACGGGCGATGCTGGCAAATATCGAAAGTTCCCAAAATGAGGGATCTGCCGATTATTCGCTTTTGGTGGAGGAAGTGGCCGCTCACCTGAACGCTCCTGTGGCTCCTGTAGCTCCTTTGCCTGCAGCAAAAGTGGTTCAGGAAAAGGCAATGGAACAAACTCCTCCCCTCGTTGAAGTGCAGGCCAAAGAGGAAAAAACCAAAACCCCTGCTGTGCAGTCTGAAGTTGGCAGAAGTATTTTAGAGCTTCTACAAGAAAATCGCCTGGGGCCACGCCCGCAACTTCACAAGGAAGATATTAAAAAAGAAGTTGGAGAGAATAAGATGGAGACGAAAGGTGGCAGCATTGCCGACACCAATATCCGTGTGGATGTAGATTTGCTCGATAAATTGATGAATCTGGTGGGGGAGTTGGTGTTGACTCGTAATCAAATTTTGCAATTCAGCAATCCTCAAGAAGACAGCGGTTTTCTTGCCGTCACCCAGCGCCTAAACCTGATTACTTCCGAACTGCAGGAAGGGGTCATGAAGACCCGCATGCAACCCATCGGGAATATTTGGGGCAAGTTTCCCAGAGTGGTGAGAGACCTGGCCGGACTTTGTAATAAAAAAATTCGACTTCAGATGGAAGGTCAGGAGACTGAACTGGATAAATCGCTGCTGGAAGCTATCAAAGATCCGCTCACTCATATTATTCGAAATTCTGTTGATCATGGCATTGAAGATCCCAAAGAAAGATTGGCAAAAGGAAAAGATGAGGAGGGATATATTCTACTTCGCGCCTACCACGAAGGGGGTCAGGTGAATATAGAGATTAGTGATAATGGAGGGGGGATCAATCCCGACAAAGTGAAAGCTAAGGCGCTACAGAGAGGATTGATTACACCGGAGGAAGCCTTGCAAATGAGTGATAGACAGGTGGCGAATTTTGTTTTTTTACCCGGGTTTTCCACGGCAGAAAGAGTGAGCAACATTAGCGGTCGAGGGGTGGGGATGGATGTGGTGAGGACCAATATCGAAAAAATTGGTGGCTTGGTGGAGATTCAAAGCAGTTTTGGAAAAGGGACCACCATCAAAATAAAGATTCCTCTGACTTTGGCCATTATTCCCGCACTGATTGTGACGAGCGGGGGAGAGAAATATGCCATTCCCCAGGCCTCTCTGCTTGAACTGCTGCGTGTTGAGAAGGGGGGGACTGGTACAAAGATTGAGAGGCTTCATGGAATTCCGGTTTATCGTTTGAGAGGCAATCTGCTTCCCCTGGTTTTTCTCAACCATGAACTCAGAAATGACTACTCCGAAATGGAAGAGGATCAGGTGAATATTGTGGTGCTTCAGGCCGATGGAAGACAGTTTGGTCTGGTCGTGGATGCCATCAACGACACGCAGGAAATTGTTGTTAAGCCGCTTGGAAAACAAATGAAGGGTATCCATATTTATGCCGGTGCAACCATCCTGGGAGATGGCAATGTAATACTCATACTCGATGTGATGGGAATTGCAAAAATGGCTAATGTTGTTTCTGAATTGAAAGACCCTAGTCTTCATGAATTGGAACAACAAGTACTGGGAAAGAAGGAAGATGCGCTGGCCTTGCTGCTTTTTGCTTCTTCAGATGATGGAAGAATGGCCGTGCCACTCTCGGAGGTTACCCGATTGGAAAAATTTGCTACCCAGCAAATCGAGTGGGCGGGAGGGCAACAGGTGATTCAATACCGAAATGAGATTATGCCCCTCATCAGTGTTTCGGGTCTGCTTCCTGAAAGACGGAAGATGTTGCGCAATGCCTCCAGTCTTCAGAAAATAGAGAAAGATTTTGTCGAGGTGATTGTCTATTCACGCGGAGATTCAAGGGTGGGAATCCTTATCGAAAAAGTGATCGACATTGTGGAGACTACAGAAAAAATTCAATGCAACGCCTCCCGAAAAGGGATTTTGGGATCCATCGTCATTCAAAATCGTGTCACCGAGCTGCTGGATATCAAGTCGTTGATAGAAATTCATGAAGGGCTTCTGTCAAAGAAAAGAGAAGTGAATTTTGAAGAGTCTGAGGATTTCGCTATACGCCGTGGGGGAAAAGAGGAGGGGCTTTATGTTTAAAAACAAACTCTTTTGTACCTTTTATTTAGACAAACATTATTTTGGAGTGGAGGCCTCAAAGGTTCAAGAAATTATTCGCTATCAGGTGATGAGCAGGGTTCCCCTGGCGAACGGGGTGGTACAGGGCCTGATTAATATTCGGGGTCAGATTG
Source organism: Deltaproteobacteria bacterium (assembly GCA_015233135.1). Lineage (NCBI taxonomy): Bacteria > Pseudomonadati > Myxococcota > Myxococcia > Deltaproteobacteria bacterium. The sequence goes on along the minus strand of JADFYH010000012.1, from coordinate 24,488 downwards.
TCACGGCTCTGGATCTTGCAAAGCGTCTCGGTCTGGAGTCGAAGAAAAAAGAAAAGAAAGCCATGAACGTTGTTATCAAAACCGATGAGGGTGCAGTGAGTCTGATGGTGGATGAAATTGGGGACGTGATAGAAATGGAAGAGGAAAACTTTGAGAATTGTCCTGAAACGCTTTACGGGCCTATCCGTGAGCTGATTGTTGGAACTTACAAGCTCAAGGAAAAACTATTGCTGGTCCTCGATACCAATAAAGTGGTGCAGGTAGAATAATCCGACGGGTCAAATTGCAATAAAAAGGGAGTAAAACATGTCTTCAAAAAAAATGAGACTTTCAAAAAGAGTGATTATAAGCGTTTTGATGATTGCTGCGGTGGTGGTCATTACCTCTATTTTCAATTTTGTCCAACTTGCTCACCTGAAAGAAAAAAATGAGCGTGTAAACAAGATGCTGGCCCTCTCAACTTTGCTGAGTGAGCTTCGAAGTCATTTGGACAAGGCTGCAGAACAGGTCAATGATGCCGCTCTGACGAATGACAAGGAGGAGATGGACACGAATGTTTCGGAGAATATCGACAAGGCAAGCAAGGAAAGCGAGGAATTGGGTGCACTGGTAGAGGCAAGTCTGCAGGGCTATGTACAAGACATCAGGACCCTACTTCCGGATTACTACAAAAAAGGTTATGAGCTGTTCAAAGGTTTTAGAAAAAGCAAAGAAGAAATTGTCAAGCTGAGGGGGGAGTTTGATGGGGCTCGCGAGGATATCATGAGAGATCACAATACGATCTCTGAAGCCTCTGACAAGGAATTCAGGGAGACAGTGGAGGGTCTGAATAGTGCAGAGCGTATGCTGAGAATTTCTGTCATCGTTGCCCTTGCCATCGTTTTGTTGGGATCCCTCACATCGGCTTATTTGGTGTATCGCAATTTGAAAAATTTCAGAGGCGTCTTTGTGAAAGTGGAAGAAGAGATCAGCGCTTCGGCAAATGGTCTTCAAAACATTAGTCAGCAATTGGGCGCAAATGCCGAAGAGACAGCAGTGCAGGCGAATGTGGTGTCTGCTGCGGCCGAGCAGGTGAGCAAGAATGTTCAGACGGTGGCAACAGGTGTGGAACAAATGAATTTGACCATTAAGGAAATTGCAAAAAATACCGGTGATGGAACCCAGGTGGCCGGAGATGCTGTAAAAGCGGCAGAAGAAACGAATCGAACGATCTCCAAGCTTGGAAAAAGCAGTGCCGAAATTGGAAGCGTATTGAATGTGATTGCCTCCATTGCCGAGCAAACCAACCTGCTGGCCCTGAATGCAACGATTGAAGCGGCTCGGGCAGGTGAGGCTGGAAAAGGTTTTGCCGTGGTTGCCAACGAGGTGAAAGAGCTTGCCAAACAGACGGGAAAAGCCACCGAGGAAATTGGGCAGAAGATTGGGGTGATACAATCGGACACGGGTGCTGCCGTTCGCTCTATCCAGCAGATTACCACAATTATTGGCAAAATTAATGATATCCAAAATACCATTGCTTCTGCCATCGAAGAGCAGAGCGCGACCGCCAATGAAATGAGTCGCAACGTGATGGAGGCGGCAAAAGGATCTTTCGAGATTGCCAGCAATGTGACTGGAGTTGCCCAGGCCGCACAAAATACAACCCAGGGTGTTACTGAAATGCAAAGCTCAGCAGAAATGCTTTCACAAACTTCTCTCAATCTGAAAGATAAAGTTTCCCAGTTTTGAGGTATATAATGAAAACACTCATCATAGATGATTCTAAAGCGATTCGGTCGATTTTGAAAAAAATGATGGAGTCCTTCGGTTTTGAAACCTTTGAGGCTGCAAATGGCCGGGATGCCATGAAGTGCCTCAGGGAGATGAAGAATTGTGACGTCGTTCTGGTGGATTGGAACATGCCGGTGATGAGTGGGCTTGATTTTGTGAAGGAGCTACGTTCCATTGCCTTTTTCAAAAAAACAAAGATCATGATGGTGACTACCGAGTCTGGAATGAGTGGAATGAAATTGGCCCTGGCGGAAGGGGCCGATGAGTATGTCATGAAGCCTTTTAACAAGGAGATCGTCTTTGACAAACTGATTCAGTTGGGTCTTCTGCCGATGAAGGAGTAGGAAAGTATGAAAACCCGGGTGCTTATCGTTGATGATTCAGTGGTCATCAGGAAGATGGTGGGGGATATTCTTGGGGCAGAGCCCGATATGGAGCTGGTGGGACGCGCAGCCAATGGCAGGCTCGCCTTGCAGATGATTCCCCAGGTAAATCCCGATGTCATTGTGCTGGATGTGGAGATGCCCGAGTTGAACGGGATAGAAACTTTAAAAGAACTTCGGAAAACCTACAAACAGTTGCCTGTCATTATGTTTTCGACGCTGACTGGAGCGGGAGCAAAGGAGACGGTTGAGGCCCTCTTTTTGGGTGCCAGTGACTACGCTCAAAAGCCATCCAATTCGAGCATCGAGGAATCTTCAAAGGCCATTCGCTGTATTTTGCTTGAAAAAATCAGGACGCTCAGCCCTGTTACCCGTTTGGCCCAGCAGTCTGCGGCGCAGGCTTCTTTGCAGGTGAAAGCGACCAGTCCCAATAAAAAAATTGATTTAGTTGTGGTGGGGGCCTCTACGGGTGGTCCCAATGCCCTCTCGGAATTTTTTTCAAAAATACCGACAAGCTTTACCACTCCCATTTTGGTGACTCAACACATGCCTCCGGTGTTTACCAAATTGCTGGCAGAACGTTTGAGCAGCAAGTCAAAATACAACATTACGGAAGGTGAGAACAAGTTAACGCTTCTCAGTGATACCGCCTATATTGCACCTGGGGATTTTCATATGGGGCTTCGCAAGGATGGCTTTCAGGTGAGCATTGAGTTGAATCAAAATCCTCCGGAAAACTCCTGTCGTCCCGCTGTAGATTATATGTTTCGTTCTGCGGCAGAAATTTTTGGGGGGAATATCCTGGGAATTATTTTTACAGGAATGGGTCAGGATGGTTTGAGGGGGACGGAAAAAATTCTGGAAAATGGTGGAAGTGTGATTGTTCAGGATGAGGCTACAAGCGTGGTGTGGGGTATGCCAGGAGTTGTTGCAAAAGCAGGTCTGGCATCGGCAGTGCTTCCTTTGTCCGAGATTGTCCCCGAAATGGTGAGAAGAACCCAGGCTGTTAAAATGGGAAAAATTTAAGAAAGAGCGTATGCCCTTAAGCAAAGACGAATTTGATTTGGTGAGAAAGGTGGTGAGGGATCGCTCCGCAATCGTTTTGGAGGAGGGCAAGGAATATCTGGTGGAGGCTCGTCTTAATCCTGTGGCCAGGGAATTCAAACTTCCCAATTTATCTACGCTGATTCAAAAATTGAAAGGTGTCGGTGAGTATTTGGTGATCCAAAAAGTAGTGGAGGCCATGACCACCAATGAGACCTTTTTCTTTCGAGATATTTATCCCTTTGATTCACTAAAAAAAAATATTTTGCCCGATCTGTTGTCGAGAAGAAGTCCTTCGGGGCCTTTAAATATTTGGTGTGCAGCCTCTTCTACAGGCCAGGAGCCCTACACCATTGCGATGCTGATTGCAGAAAATTTTCCTCAACTCAAAAATGATGGAAGACTGAAAATAATAGCGAGCGACATTAATGAAACTGTTTTGAACAAGGCCCGAGAAGGAATTTATACCCAGCTTGAAGTCAACCGGGGTTTACCCGCGTCTCTGTTGGTTAAATATTTTCAAAAAAAAACACTGAACTGGCAGCTGAAAGATGACCTCCGGAAGATGGTTGAATACAGAAATATCAATCTTTGCCAACCCCTTCCCCAGTTGCCTCCATTGGATCTTGTGTTTATCCGAAATGTGCTGATTTATTTTGATGTGGAAACCAAAAAAAAAGTTTTGGCTGGAATTAAAACGATGCTCAAACCGGATGCTTATTTGTATCTTGGAGGTGCGGAAACCACCTTTGGGATTGATGAAGATTTTGAAAGAATTCGTTTTGATCAGGCAGTTTGTTATCAATTGAAAAGAAAGAAATAGGAGAGAGGGGGACTCATGGCTTACGAAGAAGAATTAGGGAGTATAGTGACAAACATCTGCCAAACCATGCTAGGCTGGGAGGTGGTGGTTAAGACAGAGGCGTCCAATGGCTGCCAAAACGACTCCAGTTGTCTCTGTGGAAATATTTCGATCACGGGAGCCTGGCAGGGAGAATTTTTTCTTAAAATGCCACTGAGTCTGGCCCAAAAAGCGACTGAAGCAATGTTTGCTTCAGCGCCGGGTTCTGCTACAGAAGATGAAGTTCGAGATGTCTTGGGGGAGCTGACGAATATGGTGAGTGGCAGTTTTAAATCGATGCTAGAGGGAAATTGCCAGCTTTCACTTCCTTCAGTCCTTCAGGGGAATGTGGTTATTCCAAGGACGGAGCAGATCTGTCACCTGATGTTTGAAACCCAGAAAGAGACCTTTGAAGTGACTGTGTTGCAGGGCCGCAGATAAGGAGCTGGTGTTATGAAAATCTTGATTGTCGACGATAGCAAGGCCATGAGAATGATTGTTAGCCGAAATATCCGACAATCAGGGATAGAGATTAGCGAACTGAAAGAGGCCGGAAATGGAAAAGAGGCCTTGGCTGTGATGGAAAACTGGACACCCGATTTGATTCTGTCCGATTGGAACATGCCCGAGATGTCTGGAATTGAATTTCTACAAAAAATGAATGAACGTGAGATTAAAATCAAATTTGGTTTTGTCACCGCGGAAGGCACAGCAGAGATGAAGAAACTGGCTTTTGATACCGGAGCACTTTTTCTGATTGCAAAACCGTTTACCCCCGAAGCCTTTAAACAAAATTTGTTGGCTCTAAGATAAAGAGTCAGCCCTATGGAAAAAATCATCTATATTCCTGCCCCCAAAGAAATAAAATTATTTTTTGAAGACTTGTTTGCAAAAAAAATAGAAGTGGAAACTGCTCCTGCTTTTTCTTATCCATTCACCACGCCTACCCTGGTAGGGTCTTTTATTGATTCGAATAGTTTGGAAATCAAGGTGCTGGTAGTTACTGATTTGCCATTCGCTTGTTTTGCAGGTGGGGCTCTGTCGATGATTCCCGCAGCTGTAGTCAAAGAGGATATTAAAGAGAACAAGGTGACACCGAACATCCTCGATAATTTAAAAGAAATTATGAATATCACCTTGGCCTTGTGCAACAGGGAATTCTACGCCCATTTGAAATTGAAGGATATGTTTGACAGCAAAAGCCTGCCTGAAGAATTTACAACGTTGCTTCAAAAGAAGGCTGCTCAAGTTGTTGCCGTGGAAATTGAAATTGCCTCGTATGGAAAGGGCAAGTTTGCACTTTTGGCCTATTAGAAACATTGAACAGAAATTTTAAAAATAAAAAAACCCCACCTCGAAAGAAGTAGGGTTTTTTGTAACTTCTCACTCCTCACTTACAAAACTATTTCACAGAATCTTTTAGGGTTTTACCTGGCTTGAATCGGGGAACATTGGCGGCTTTAATGTTGATTTCTGCGCCAGTCTGAGGATTGCGGCCTTTGCGAGCTTTTCTCTTGCTCACTTGGAAGGTCCCAAAACCCGTTAAGGTAATCTTGTCTTTTTTCTTAAGACATTTGGTGATGACGGTGGTGAGTGAGTTGATCGCATTTTCGGAAGCTGCCTTTGAGAGGCCAGTTTCTTTGGCGACCTGATTGATGAGTTCGGCTTTGGTCATGAGACCCTCCTGGTCATGAATCCCGCTATTCGCAGGATAAGGTTAATTAATAAAACTTGGAAGTACAGTATTGATGCAAGTTTGCTGTTTGCATAAACAGCAAACATTGATGGTATCTTACGAAGATGCCGAGTGAAGTCAATGACTAATTAAGCAAATTTTAACAATTCTTATAACGCAAGGTGTCGCCCCCTGTTTATGATGGAAGATTTTTAAAATCTGATGTTATATCTCAAACATGACCAATGTCCAAAATCGACTCCCTCCTTCCAATCCAAGTTCTGCAAACGATGCCGTGATGCAGAATCGCTTTCAAAATAGAATGGATGTTTTCAAAAAAGCAGAGATTTCTGCAAGTGCCCCGCAAACAGCAAATCCAGACATGAGCATTGTTCCAGAAGGTAGTGGGCACATCAATTACTCTCCCGAGAGTGTGCAGATTTTAGACCAGATGGCCAATGATTTGCTGGATCATCTCTTGCCTCCCGATCCCTCGCGCAGTGACGCAGAAAATTTATCCACCCGTTTGGAATTCATCCGCGAGCAGGCTCCTGAGCTACAACGAGAAATGACTATGTTTCGAGAAGTGGTTCGCCAGGTTCGGGAAGCTGTTTTTGCCCAGGGCATGGACATCATGCAAGCGCTCAACATGTTGCGGGTCGATCAGGGAGGCGCCTTGTATCAGCGTTTCCAGGATTTTTTATCGAAAACCTTTCCCCTGGAGAGAAATCAGTTTTTTCAAAAGTTGGAAAACCTATCGCCCGAGGCAGTGAAAAATATCTTTGGTTCTGCGGAGGCCTTGGGGGCCTTTCTTCAAAAAAATCAAAGTCCCGAGGCACAGAGTCGAAATCCGGCCCTGGCGGTTTTGGAAATGGTGAAGGGAGAAATCAATCCCCAACAGCCCGAACATTTTTTGGTCGCCCTTCAAATTTTTTCCAAGGAATTTAATACGGAGAATACTCAAAAATTATTAAGCTATCTGAAACGTCGCGGGGTGTTGGATGAGAACGAATATTTAAGATATATGCAGAGTTTTAGGGCTCCTCCGGAACAACATGCGGCTCTTTGGGGCAAAGAAGAAATTAAGCCTATTCGTTTTTGGTATATTCTGCTGGCCGTGCTTTGCTTTGTGGTTTCTTATGGTATTGAACACGACTTTGTGGTTTCCCTCTTGGTGGGGCTTGGAATGGCGGGATTGATGGGGCTTTTGAATTTTATGTTGAGGAAGAAGTGATCTCCCTCACCCTCACCCTCTCCTGGAGTAGGAGAGGGTGAGGGAGTTACCGTGTCTCCTGCATCGCCGAAATCTGTTCCTTCAAACTCAACAGAAAATCTTCCCAATATCTTCTCTCGGTATAATAAGGAAACGCCCGCTGAAAAATTTCTTCTTCATAACGTTGGCCTATCCAGGCCGCGTAACGAATCATTCTTAAAGTGCGCAAGGCCTCGCTCAGTCGTAGTTCGCGGGTATCGAAGTCCCAGAACATTTCATAGCCTTTAAAAAAGGCCTCTCGTTGTTCAAAAATTTCTTCTTCGCTGCCATGAAAGAGCATCCACAAATCCTGCACCGCGGGGGCCCTTACCAGATCATCAAAATCCAGCAAGAAGGCGCCCTCCTTGTTCCACAGGATATTTCCCAGGTGGCAATCGCCATGGAGTAAAATATTTCTCGTGTGTGAAGAAAAAAAAGTTTCGCTGAGTTGGATGGCCTGGGTGAGTAAATGTTTGATGTTGTGGACGAGATCTGCGGGTAAAAAAGTCTGGCTCAAAATAAATTCCAGAGAATCGTAACCATAGGTCTGAGGCGTTAAAGTGAGGCGATGCTTCGTCTCAAAACTTTCACCTACCCTGTGAAGCCTGGCCAGACTGCGTCCCAGCCATTCACGGTCTTGCAGGGAAAGATCCGGATTTTCGCGGCCCCTGAATTTGGGATAAAGCGCATAATAAAATCCATCCCTTTCTGCCAGACTTTTACAGCTTGAAAGGGGTTTATCCAAATAATAAGGCGCCACCACAGGAATTTCGAGTTCGTCCAAGGCATCCATAAAAAGATGTTCCTCGCGAATGGCCTCCAGGCTCCAGCGCCCGGGCCTGTAAAATTTGGCCACTATTGGCTCTCCTTCTTCCAAACGAATTTCATACACACGATTTTCGTAACTGTTGAGCGAGTAGAATATTCCGGTAGGCTCAAAACCCTGAACGCTCACAGCATCGAGGAGGAGGGAGGGGAGCAGCTTTTCGAAGGGTTTGGAGAATTTTTGAGTCATGATGGATCATCACTTCCATTCCTCTGCTTCCTCGTCAATTTCCTCGGAATCGATGCTCATAAAATCCATCCTTTCTTCTTCGCTCAGGCTCACCATTTCAAATTCTTTTTTCTTTGAAGAATTTGCAGGTTCCTTGCTGGAAAAAAGATGGAGGGTTTCTATCTTGTTTTTTTCCTGGCGAAATTGAAGGACTTCGAGGGAGAGCCCCTGAAAATACTTGAGACAAGAAAGTAGCGACGTATCAATGGTTGCGGTCATCAATAAAAAAATGGGTTTGAGTGGATGCTCTTTTTCATTGAGCTGGGGAACGGTTGAAACAATTTCTTTAAAATTTTCTTCAACCCTCAAAAAAATGGGCAAAAGCTTGGAGAGGCCGTACCATTGCAAATTGGGGCAGTACCAAACAAAGACCAGTTCCTGGGGTTTTCGAAGCGCAACAAAGTCCACCACAGAATTTTGGTGGGGGACTTTATAAAAGCTCTTTAAAAGTTTTAATGTGGGGAAAATGCTGAGGAGATGTTTTGCATACAAATTCCAGGGCTTTGCCAGGCGAGAATAGGAAGTAGATTCATTAAAATCTATTTCACTATAAAGCTTGAATTTCTTTTGCAGCATAGGCGGCATTGTGTCTTATTTCTAAGGCGTTAGTCTAGTTAAAATATCCCACTCCCTCATTGACATTAGCTTTCCCCGTGATAATTCCAGCGACTCGATTCCAAGCAATTTTTTGAAAGGAAGACTATGGCCGGATCAGCCGAAATTATCCCCATTAATATTGAAGATGAAATGAAAGGGGCCTACCTCGATTATTCAATGAGCGTTATTGTAGGCCGCGCCTTGCCGGATGTTCGAGACGGCTTGAAACCGGTGCATCGGCGTATCCTCTACGCCATGTTCCGCGAGGGTTTGCTCTCCAGTAAACGCTATTCCAAATGTGCGGGTGTGGTTGGGGAAGTGCTCAAAAAATATCATCCTCATGGCGATAGCTCAGTTTATGATGCCTTGGTACGCATGGCCCAATATTGGAACATGCGTCATTTGCTCATCGACGGTCAGGGAAACTTTGGTTCGGTGGATGGAGATCCTCCCGCGGCCTATCGTTACACCGAAGCGCGACTCACCAAGCTTGCCGAGGAAATGTTGGCAGATATCGATAAAAACACGGTGGCCTTTGGACCCAACTTTGATTCGGCGACCACAGAACCGCATCTGCTTCCTTCCAAAGTTCCCAACCTGCTGCTCAACGGCTCCGAAGGCATCGCCGTAGGAATGGCCACCAAAATTCCTCCCCACAATCTGGCGGAGTTGTGTTCAGCCGTCGTGGCCCTCATCCAAAACCCCGAGCTGACGCAGGAAGAAATCTATAAAATTATTCCAGGGCCCGATTTTCCCACCGGTGCCTTCATCTACGGAACCGAAGGCATCCGGGAATACATGCAAACGGGCCGTGGCATTATTACCCTGCGTGCCAAGGCGGCCATTGAAAAAATTGCGAAGGGAGACCGTGAAGCGATCATCGTCACCGAAATCCCCTATCAGGTCAACAAGGCCAAGCTGATTGAAAGAATTGCCGAACTGGTCCGCGAGGCAAAAGTGGAGGGAATTTCCGACCTGCGCGATGAATCCGATCGGGATGGAATGCGCATTGTGGTAGAACTCAAAAGAGGCAGCATTGCGGCGGTCGTCCTCAATCAACTCTACAAGCACACCGCCATGCAATCGAGTTTTGGGGTGATTACGCTGGCCATTGTGCAAGGGCAACCTAAGGTGCTGAGTCTGCGTCAGTATCTGGGTATTTTTATCGATCATCGCAAAGAAATTGTGACGCGCCGCACCCTCTTCGAACTGCGTAAGGCCGAAGACCGGGCACATATTTTAGAAGGGCTAAAGATTGCACTGGATAATATCGACGAAATGATTGAGCTGATCAAAAAATCGAAAAATCCCGAAGAGGCCAAAAACGAATTGATCAAACGCTTTACGCTGTCCGTCCTACAAGCCCAAGCCATTCTGGAGATGCGCCTGCAGCGTTTAACTGGTCTGGAACGCGACAAGATTATTGCGGAGTACAATGAAATTCTGGCCCTCATCAAAGAATTGAAATCCATTCTGGCCGATGAACGCAAGGTCTACAAAATCATCGTCGACGAAACCGAAGAAATCAAAAGGCTCTATGCCAATGCTCGTCGCACTGAGATTCAGAGCAGCACGGGCGAAATTTCCATCGAAGACATGATTCAGGAAGAAGACATGGTGGTGACCATCAGTCACACCGGTTATATCAAGCGAAATCCCATCTCGCTCTACCGTGCGCAACGCCGCGGTGGAAAAGGAAAAACCGGGATGACGACCAAGGAAGAAGATTTTGTGGAAAATCTCTTCATTGCCTCCACGCATACCTATCTGTTGGTTTTTTCCACTTACGGAAAAGTCTATTGGCTAAAAGTGTACGATATCCCCCAGGCGGGTCGTACGACCAAAGGAAAGGCAATTGTGAATGTGGTAAACATGGCCGGCAACGAAAGTGTGGCCGCGGTTTTGCCGGTGAAGGAATTTGTCGAAAATAAATATGTGTTTTTAGCCACGCGAAATGGCACGGTAAAGAAGACCGATTTGATGGCCTATTCCAACCCTCGTGCGGGCGGGATCATCGCTTTGGGCATCGAAGAAGGGGACGCGCTCATCGATGCTCAACTCACCGATGGCAGCCAGGATATCTTGATGAGCACCAAGGGGGGCATGAGTATCCGCTATAAAGAAGACGAAGTCCGTTCTATGGGCCGCAACGCGGTGGGCGTTCGCGGAATGAGGTTGGAGGAAGGTGACAAAGTGGTAGCCATGCAGGTGCTTAATCCAGGCGCCAGCGTGCTCACCGTCTCGGAACACGGCTACGGCAAACGCACCACCACCGATGAATACCGCATTCAAGGCCGCGGCGGAGTAGGAATTATCACCATGAAAGTGACGGACAAAACCGGCCCCGTGGTGAGTGCGCAGCAGGTGTTGGATACCGACGAAATCATGGTGATTAGCGATGGCGGAAAAATCATTCGCTTGAAGGTAAAAGATATCTCCATCATCGGCAGAAACACCCAAGGCGTTCGCCTCCTCAATGTGGATGAAAAAGAAAAAGTAACCGCAGTAGCAAAACTGGCGGAGAGCGAAGAGGAAGAGGTAAGTGTGGAAGGGGAGGAAGAAAATCCTGGTTCTGATCCTATTGTTTCGGAGTAAGTATGAAAGCGGATTTCTTAATTGGCGAGTACTTCACCCTCTCCCCTTGGGGGAGAGGGCAGGGTGAGGGGAAAAATGAGTACATTTTCCGAAACTAAAACAAAAAAACCTTGGGAACTTTTAAGAGGAAAAGGCCGATTGCTCACCAAAGCTGGTGAAAGTGTTTTGAAGGAAGCTGATTTTGAGGCTTTGAAATGAGTCTAAATTTCTCCAAGCGAAAATTTGGTTACTGGCAGTTTTTTGCTGTCCTTTTAATCTTGGGCCTCGTGGCCCTTACTTTTTTATATGGCCTTAAACCCTTCTCCTACAACGACCGCGTCAAAAGGGCTGAAAAATTTTGGAAGCAGAATAAGTTTGAAGAAGCCATCTCCCAGTATTTAGGGGCGGTGCAAGGGGAGCCGCAGAATTCTAAAAATCCGGACTTGCTACTTCGCGTGGGGGAGATTTATCAGCTTTCTCTACTTCAGGTAGCCAGGGCACTTCAGACTTATGAGTTGGTGACCGTCCGCTATCCCGCGACTCTTTTTGCTTTACAAGCCTTTATTCACAAAGGTGAAATTTATTTCGAGACTTCCCAATTTGATAAGGCCCTTAAGGAATATCAAAATGTTTTGGAAAACTTCCCAAAAATACCGGAAGCCGCTCAATATCGCTTAAAGTTGGCGATCTCCCACATTAAACTGAAACAGTTTGAAGCCGCACGACGTGAATTGAAAATCATTCTGGATGACAATCTAAAGACTCCTCTGGCCGATCAAGTGCTGTTTCAAATGGGGAACAGTTATTTTTTAGAAGGAAATTCCAAACAGGCCTTGGAGGTTTATCAATCGCTGATTCAAAATTATCCTAAAAGTAATCTAGTGGATGAGGCCAAATTCAATATGGCCGGTTGTTACGAAGATGGTGGAGAATTTGACAAGGCCCTCAAACTTTATCAGGAAATTCAGTCTACTTATCCCAATCCTAAGGTGATTGAATTACAGATTGCGCGTAATCAGGAGAGAAGAAAGGAATACGAAAAGCGTCATCAAAATGGGATCCTAGAACAAAAAAAGCAAATGCCTGTTTTGGAAACAAAACCCATGCCTTTAAATTCGGGCAAAAAAACAAAGCTTCCCATGGATAAGAAGACCAAGGCCATTATTGATGATATTTTGAAGAATTATCAGTAGTTCCTAAAAAAATATTATGAAAAAAAAAGTCCTTTTAATTTTATTTTTTGTACTCGCCTGCTCAAGACCTTCTACTTCTGACATTTCTGCTATGATCAAAATTTTTCCAACTAATTCAGCGCCTCTCGTCGTAAATGCAGAAAAGGCCCAAACTGAAGCCGAACTCATGAGGGGGTTAATGTATCGGCAAGTTTTAGAAAAAGATTCCGGGATGCTTTTTATTTTTCCCCAAGAGCAACTTCGGTCTTTCTGGATGAAAAACACCTATGTCGATTTAGACCTTATTTTTATTGGGGGAGATAAAAAAATTACGGATGTTCTTCGAGGCCATGCCTTCTCGGAGACAGAAATACAGCCAGCTCATCTGTATCGATATGTGCTGGAGGTCAATGCGGGCTTCGTTGAGAAGAATAAAATTAAGGCAGGGGATAAAGTGGAGTTTTAGGAAAATACCTCACCCCGGCCCTCTCCTAACTCTAGGAGAGGGGGGATAGAGGTAGTAGTACAAATTACTTCTTTTCTTCTTTTTTCACTTCAGGTTTGGCAGCAGGCTTTGCTTCTGCTTTTACTTCAGATTTAGCTTCGGGCTTGGCAGTGGGATGAGTTGTGGGAGCTCCATCCACATGTGCAGGAGGTACTGGCAAGCCATTGGATGGAGTGCTATCCGCCAATGAGGTGTCCAAATATTCCACCTTCATCTTCTTTTTGAGATCCGCCATCACCAGGCCTTTTACTTCGCCTCTCATTTTGAGTTTAATGGCATTAGAGGCTTCCTCGAAGCTTTGAATTTCTTTTTCTTCAATCGCCTTTAGAATGTGCCAACCATCCTTCGCCTTGATGGGCTCGGAATATTCACCTTTTTTCATCTTGAAGGCGGCATCTACCAAGCCTTGGTACTCCAGACGTTCGATCCGGCGATCTCCACGGGTAATATATCCAAAATCTCCTCCATTTTCGGCAGACATTTTATCGTCGCTGCTGTCTTTCACTAGGGTGTCCCAGGGTTCGCCGGCTTTTAGGCGATCATAGGCCTTCTTTGCCTTTGCTTCTGCTTCGGTCTCTGCTTTTTTTCGCTCCTCATCACTAGGAGGAGGGGGCGGGGGATTTCCAGGAGTCATGTTTTGAGCAGGTGGCTGGGAGGCAAAGAAAATATGCGAAACCTTTATTCGTTCAAATTCCTTGGCTTTATTTTGGTTGTAATAATCGAGTGTTTTTTTATCCAACTCGTTTTCCAACAACGACTGCGCCACCATTACCCGTTTGTAGAGGTCTACTTTTTCCTGGATGGCAGCCTGCTTGTCGAGCCCTCGGGAAACGCTCTCCTGGTACAACATTTCCTGTTCAATCAAATTATCTACAATGCGTTTCTTGCCCTGAGGAGTTTCGATTTGGGCCTTGATGCCCGGATTTACTTTTTGAAGTAGTAATAGATAACCCTCGTTGATTTTCTCGTTGCCCACTCGCGCCAAGGCCTTTCCTTGGCTGAGATATCTGTCGATAGAGGAAGAAGAGTTGCAGGCAACTACTCCCAACGCAGCCGCTGTTGCTAACGCTAAATAGAGCGAAGATGCTTTCCGTTTCATATTTTTTTTGCCTCCTAAAGGTTTTTGTGAGACTTAAAAGAAGTCTTTTTCGATTGGGTATTCAATTTCTTTTATAGCTCACTGTCAAACATTTATGCATAAAAAAATCATTCTTTTTTTTGCGACCGCCGGGGGCCTGGGCTATATCAAAAAAGGTTCCGGAACCTTTGGCACACTTGTAGGTATTCTGCTTTACTGGGCCGTCTATGCGCTTCCTCTTACTTCCTACAGTCTGTTTTTATTTACGTTTATTGTATTTTCCATTTGGGTGTCTTCACTCGCCGAGACTTATTTCAATGAAAAAGATAGTTCAAAAATCGTTATTGATGAAGTGGCTGGTTTTTTGGTGACGATGCTTGCCATTCCTTTCCATTGGCTTTGGATTGCCTTGGGCTTTGGGCTTTTTCGTTTGTTTGATATCTGGAAGCCTTTTCCCATCTGTTGGATAGAAAAAAATACCAAAGGCGGATTTGGGGTGGTGATTGATGATGTGCTTGCGGGAGTCGTGGCGAATCTGCTGTTGAGGGTGATTATTCATTTATGAAAATAGAAATTATTGCCATCGGAAACGAAGTGCTTTGCGGAGACGTTATCAACTCGAATGCTGCCTGGCTTTCAGCAGAGCTGTATCAAAGAGGATTTGAAGTCGTACGTCATACGACTGTGGCGGATGATGAAACGGAGATTGCTTTGGCTCTGCAGGCTGCTAGTCAAAAAGTACAAGTTGTATTGATTACTGGTGGCTTAGGCCCTACAGTAGATGATTTTACTTTAGAGGTGGCCGCAAAATTTTTTGGCTTATCGATGAAAATGAATGCGGAAGTGATTGCCCAACTTCATCAGTTCTATACCGTACGTGGCAGGGCCATGACTCCCAATCAGGAAAAACAGGCATTCATTCCTGAGGGAGCAGAGGCCTTTCTTAATCCCGTCGGCTCTGCGCCGGGTGTTCGTGTGCAATTTCAGCAAACTCAATTTTTTTTCATGCCCGGGGTGCCTAAAGAAATGAAGGAAATTTCCAAGGGCTTTGTTTTTCCCTTTTTAGAGCAACACAATTCTCCCCAGCGTTTTTTTGCCTTTCAGATGCTGCGCTGTTTTGGAGCCGAAGAAGCGAAGCTCGATCATCTCTTGAGCCCCTTGTTGAAAGATCGAGTCGATTTGTTTGGGTCGCAAATCGCTTTTCGTGTTTCTCTTCCGGATGTTTTTATCAAGTTGTCGGCCTGGGATGTCTCGCAAGAAGCGGCCCAGCAAAAGATTGCCAGTGCAGAGGCCTTGGTGCGCGAAAAAGTGGGGGCTTTTATTTACGGAGAAAAAGATCAAACCCTGGAAGAATGTGTGGGAAATCTTTTGAAAGAAAAACAAAAGACCTTAGCCGTGGCGGAATCCTGCACCGGAGGGCATTTAGCCAATCGTCTCAGCAATATTCCAGGCTCTTCCCAATATTTTTTGGGTGGAGCTGTGGTTTACTCGAATGAACTGAAGAAAAAAATATTGGGGGTGAGTGAAAAAACCCTGAAAAATTTTGGGGCAGTTTCCGAAGAATGCGTCCGAGAAATGGCCTTGGGTTTGCAAAAGTTAACGGGGGCAGATTTTTGTCTTTCTATCACCGGGATTGCAGGTCCTGAAGGGGAAAGTGCTGAAAAGCCGGTAGGGACTGTGTTTATCGCCCTTGCGCAGAAAGATAAAGACCTCGAAGTAAAACAATTTCTTTATCCCACCAATCGAGAATGGTTTAAATTGATTGTGAGCTCGGTGGCTTTGAATTGGATAAGAAAGTTATTATTTGTAGATTTGATCGGGGAAGGATGAAGGATGTCTGATGCTCCGTTTAATAAAAATTGTGATGTGGATGCTCATTGTTTTTGTTGGAGCCATGTTTTCTGGCCATTGCTTCGCTAGCGAAGCGGTGGTTGAGAAAGAGGATTCACAGGATAAGCAGCCGGAATGGATTCGCCTTGTCTTCAAACGCGACAATTGGAGTGCCCACTTTCAGGCAACCTATGTCTGGCAGGAACACCCTGGTTTTCCCGCCGCCTATGATGGCCCTCACAGCCTTGCCTCTCACAAGGAAACTGGTTATACACTTACATCAACGCTGTTTCTGGGGCATCGTCTGTGGAAGGGCGCGGAGATTTTTGCGAATCCGGAGATTATTCAGAGTATCGAATTTTCAGATCTCCACGGTTTGGGGGGCTTGACCAATGGTGAAAATCAGAAAACGGGTGGGCCAACGGTATCCATCTATAGCGCCCGGGCATTCTTGCGCCAGACTATTGGCCTTGGGGGTAAATCGTTGCCTGTCGAAGATGGCCCTAACCAGTTTGGTGGGGAGGTTCAAAGCCGTCGTTTTGTTCTGACCGTCGGGCAGATGGCGCTGACTGATATTTTTGACAACAACTCTTTTGCCCACGATTCACGAACCCAGTTTTTCAATTGGGCGCTACTTGCCTATGGGGCATCGGATTACGCTGCAGATGCACGAGGCTATACCGTTGGGGCCGCCCTCGAGTACTATCATGACAACTGGGTTTTCCGCTTTGGACATTTTGCCCAACCGAAAGAATCCAATGGTCTTGCCCTTGACTATCGGCTCTGGGTCCACTTTGGAGACAATCTTGAAGTTGAGCACAACCATGCCGTCTGGGGCCATGCGGGAAAGCTTCGTGCCATGGGATTCCTGAATTATGCCAACATGGGGGGTTTTAGAGACGCGCTGAATAATGCGAGCGGTAGTGGTGGTACACCCGATGTTGCGACTGTGCGCAGAGATCGCGCCAAACTTGGCTTTGGTATCTCTCTGGAACAAAACGTGACCACGGATCTTGGTTGTTTTGGCCGCTTCAGTAGGAACGATGGTCGTACCGAAACTTTTGCCTTTGCGGAGATTGACCAGTCTCTGACTCTGGGTTGTGTCATGAAGGGGAAACCCTGGTATCGGCCGAACGATACGCTCGGTCTGGCCTTTGTGCAGAATGGCCTATCTGCTGCTCACCGCGATTATCTCTCGACCGGCGGGCTCGGCAATTTCATTGGGGATGGACGTATCAATTATGTCCCAGAGCGGATCCTCGATACCTACTATTCATTCCGAGCCTTCAAGGGGGTATGGCTGAGTGCAGGATTTCAGCACATCTGGAACCCTGCCTACAACGCGGACCGCGGACCTGTCCGCGTTGTCTCGGCTCGAGTGCATTTCGAGTATTAGAGGTATTGTTTTGGTGTTTTGACTGGAATGGAAAGCTTACCTTCAAAGTGTTTTGCATTCCAGGTAATGAAACAGGAAAGTTGGTGATGATATTGCTCTACGATCATTGAAACCTGGGCATCACCAAAGCTTTGCTTTTTTTTGATTTGTTCGAAAACATCGGGAAGAAGGTAATTGAGGTGATCTTGGCGGGAGGAAGGAAATAGAATTTGCAGGTTAAAATAACCTTGAAACCCTTCAAAAAGAGAAATCAGGTCTTCTTGAGAAAGATTGTAAGAAAGTACCCCACAGGTTTCGAGAACATTGAATACGGAAGTTACTCCCTGAATTTCAGAATTTTTGATCTTATCCAATAAAGCGTTATTGTCAGCCCGATGCGCGTCTTTCGGATACCTCAGATATCTGACGAAGAGATCCGTATCGAGAAAAATCCTTTTCATAACCCGCGCCTGCGGTAGAAAAGCACTTCTTCTTCGGGGGACATAGTCGTCTTTATCCCTTTTAATTTTTTTCGAAAATCTTCCAAGGTCATTGTGTTTTTGATCTTTTTGTTATGAAAATGGGCTTTTGTAGCGAGTTCGATTCTTTCCCAATCACTTTGCTTCGATTTTTTTCCTTTAAATAATTTTGCAATTGCCTGTCGGACTATTTCTGATTTTGAAAGCCCCTTTTCTTCGGCCAAGAGTCCAACCTGTTCAAGAAGGGTGTCTGATATTTTGAGGGTCATGGTTTGCATGGTAATACCTCCGTCGACCGAGGGTATTACCATTTGAGTCAGGCGTCAAGAGTTTACAACACATTCCAAGCCACTAAAAACTCAATACTGGCGGCTATATGCGGGTCATTCTGATGATGGGAGTCCACGCGCTGGATTCCCCAATCCAGAAATTCGCGGCGCAGTTTTTTGTCTTTGACGCGAAAGAAATAATTGGAAAGCCATCCGGCGGAGATTAAGTAAGAAGCGGCTTCTTCGGCATTCTTGAATTGAAAAGAAATGGTCAGCGGTTCCACTTGAGGATTTTTAAATCCTGCCTGAATCATTCTTGTCTTCATGTCTTCTGGATCTGCCGGAATATCCGGTAACTCGTGAATATCAAAATCGGCAATCAGTTCCATGTGTTCAGAGATAAACTCCATAAACAGGGGCTGCCATTCTACCAGGGAATTCCCCGAACTTGTGGTGATGCCCACTTGCCCCTGATTCCCCAGAATTTTATGGAAACTCTTCAGCGCAAATTCACAACCTAAATAGGAGAGTGCAAAACAGCTGATGCCGATGTCATAATTTCCAGGATGAATTTTCGGGAGGATCTCTTCAATTTTTTTTTGTATAAATTCTGCGTTTTGAATGCCCGCTTCGGAAGCGGCTTTTTTGGCCTCTGCAATCATCTGTGAAGACATGTCCACGCCGAGCACTTTTCCCTGTGGAACCATCTTAGCCATCTGCAGCGCCAGATTGCCGGTACCACAGCAAAATTCCACAATTCTGGAATCTGCTTTTGGGGCTAATTTTTCCAGCAGCTTATTGTTGGCCTGGGCATAGAAGCCTCGCGTAATGGCATCAAACTGCGAAGAGACTTCGTTGTACAGGATGGATTCATTGTCGATGTTGATTAAGTAATCGAGATCGTAAATTTTCATAGAGGTAGTTTTTAGATTTGTTTGTTAACTTTTATGCCTAACTCCAAAAGCTGTTTGGCGCTTACTTCCGAAGGTGCTTCTGTCATTTGACACACGGCTTTTTGAGTTTTGGGGAAAGCGATGACATCGCGAATAGAGGCAGCTCCCGTGAGGAGCATGATGAGGCGATCCAGACCAAAGGCAAGCCCGCCATGCGGGGGCGCACCGAATTCCAGGGCTTCGAGCAAGAAACCAAATTTTTCCCGCGCCTCTTCTTCGCCAATTCCCAAAAGTGAAAAAACTTTTTGCTGCACTTCCATCGAGTGGATACGAATGGAACCTCCACCGATTTCATTTCCATTGAGCACTAGATCGTAGGCATTTGCTTTTGCCTTCAAAGGTTCCGAATCTAACAAAGGCAAATCGCTGGGGCGAGCCGAGGTGAAGGGATGATGCACTGCCGTAAGACGTTTTTCTTCTTCACTGTATTCGAACATCGGGAAATCGACGATCCACAAAAAGTTGAGCTTGCTTTCATCAATCCTCTTCAACTTTGCAGCGAGGTGTTCCCGAAGATTTCCGAGGGCATCGTTGACCACCTTAGGTTTATCGGCGACGAAGAAGACGATGTCTCCCACTTTCATGTCTAACAATTTTGATAAGTCTGCTTTTTCTGCATCCGAAAAAAACTTCACAATGGGCGATTGCCACTCATTCTCCAACACTTTAATCCAGGCCAGGCCTTTGGCTCCATAAACCGAGGCAAACTTTTCAAATTCATCGATTTCACTGCGACTGAGTTTTGCTCCGTCTTCAATCTTGATTGCCTTGATAATGCCTTTTTTAGACAGGATGTTGGCAAATACCTTGAACGAAGTATTTGCAAAAACCGAAGAAATATTTTTGAGTTCCAGTCCAAATCGAGTGTCGGGGGCGTCCAGGCCATATCGATCCATGGCTTCATCATAAGTCATGCGAGGGAAGGGGGCCTTTAATTCTACGCCGCCTACTTCTTTCCAAACCTTTACAATGAGGCCTTCCATCACTTTTAAGACATCGTCTTGAGAGACGAAGCTCATTTCTAAATCGATTTGCGTAAACTCCGGTTGTCGATCGGCTCGAAGATCTTCATCCCGAAAACAGCGGACGATCTGCATGTAGCGGTCGAATCCCGACACCATCAAAATTTGTTTAAAGAGTTGGGGCGATTGAGGTAGGGCAAAAAACTTTCCGGGATGCACGCGAGAGGGCACCAGATAATCGCGTGCACCTTCGGGGGTGCTTTTGCCCAGGAAAGGGGTTTCAATTTCCAAAAAGTGATTTTCACTGAGATAATTTCGGGCAATTTGCATCACCTGATGACGCAGGATTAAATTTTTGGCCAGCACCGGTCGTCGCAGGTCGAGATAACGATATTTCAAACGAAGTTCTTCATTTACATCGGTATCATTTTCTATGGGAAAGGGAGGGGTTTTCGATTTATTGAAGACTTCAAAATCTTCGACGTAAACTTCAATTTCCCCGGTGGGAAGTTTCGCATTGCTCATGCCTGGAGGACGAAGCCTTACTTTGCCTTGAATTCCCAAAACATATTCGCTGCGCAGATCTTTGGCCAGTTCATGAATTTTTTCATTCAGTTCCGGATTGAACACAATTTGCGTAATCCCTTCACGGTCGCGGAGGTCGACAAACATGACGCCCCCATGATCGCGTCGGGTGGCGACCCAGCCAAAAAGGACGACTTGCTTTCCTTCATCACTTGCTCGCAACGCTGCGCAAGGATGACTACGTTTGAGTTGTTCTATGAAGAGAGGCATAAGATTCCTGCCTCCCCCTCTTAAGCTAAGAGGGGGTCAGGGGGCGTTATGGCAATTGTGTGCAAGTGGACCATAACCCCTCCTAACCTCCCCTTAGCTTAAGGGGAGGAAAATTAAGAAAGAAGAAAACAATCAAGGCGATTCCGTAATTCCTTCAACATTCAAGATCAAGTTAAATATCTTTCCATTGACTCTGCTTTCAAGGTGACGAAAAATAGTTACTTATGTTTAGAACCCTAAAAAAGTTTATGCTGGGTCGGCCCTTGGCCAGCAAAGAGTTGTGTCATCAACGTCTTTCCAAAAAAGTGGCCCTGGCTGTTTTTTCCTCCGATGCCCTTTCTTCTGTGGCCTATGCCACTGAGGAAATCCTAATCGTGTTGATGCTGGCCGGCACAGGCGCCTTGAATCTCTCTCTTCCTATCGCCCTGGCCATTGCCTTTCTGCTGCTTATTCTGATCATCTCTTACAGCGAAACAATTCAGGCCTATCCTTCTGGCGGAGGGGCCTACATTGTTGCCAAGGAAAACCTGGGCAAATACCCGGGGCTTATTGCGGGGGCCTCCTTACTCATCGATTATGTGCTCACTGTTGCCGTGAGCTCTGCCTCAGGAGTAGCGGCCATCACCTCGGCTTTTCCCCTGCTTTATCCTTACAGTGTTGCCCTTTGTTTAAGCTGCATCTTTTTGGTGACCCTGATCAATCTCCGCGGGGTAAAAGAATCGGGTGTCGTGTTTGCTGTGCCTACTTATCTTTTTATTATTAGCTTTTCGGCGATGATTTTATGGGGCTTTTACCAGTATTTTAAAGGGGGCGCACACGAACAGCTCTTTCAACAAGCGAGCGGATCTTTGGGCATGGTGAATGCCTTTTTGTTGCTTAGGGCTTTTTCTTCGGGCTGTACCGCTCTCACGGGAGTGGAGGCTATTTCCAACGGAGTCCCCGCCTTTCGTGCTCCTGAACCTCGCAATGCGATTACGACTTTGGTATGGATGGGCTTCATCCTCCTGATTTTATTTTTAGGAATTACTGAACTGGCGCGGTTTTACCAAATTGCCCCTTTGGAAAGAGAAACGGTGGTTTCCCAATTGGCGGGCCAGGTTTTTGGACACGGCTTTTTTTATTATCTGCTGCAAGTCTCTACGGCGCTCATTTTATTATTAGCGGCCAATACAAGCTTTTCGGACTTTCCCCGTTTATCGTCCCTGATTGCCCGAGATGGTTTTCTTCCCAGACAGCTGGCAAGCCTGGGTGACCGACTCGCTTTTTCCAACGGCATTATCTCGCTGGGTCTCGCTGCAGGCTTTCTCATTGTGCTGTTTCAAGCCAATGTGCATGCGCTGATTCCTCTCTACGCCGTGGGAGTTTTTATTTCCTTTACCCTTTCTCAATCGGGGATGGTGATGCATTGGTTTCGTGAAAAAGGAAAGGGCTGGATTTACCGGATTTTCATCAATGGCCTGGGCGCCTTGGCCACAGCCTTGGCCACCCTCGTGATTGGATCCACCAAATTCACTCATGGGGCCTGGATGGTGATTGTATTTATTCCTTTCATGATCTTTATCTTTCTCACCATCCGCCATCATTACGATTCTTTATCTCCGCAACTTTCTCCTAAAGATTTTACGGTAGATCCTCCCAAGCTGCATCGGGTGCTTATTCCCTTGTCCGCCTATCACAAAGGCGCAGTGCGGGCTCTGGCCTACGCAAAGTCAATTTCGAATGATGTTCGAGCCGTATACGTCGCCCTCGATCCCGATCGTACCGAGCGCTTTATAGATATTTGGAAGGAGTGGGGGCAGGGAGTTCAACTGGTCATCCTCGAATCGGAATATCGGTCGATTGTAGAACCCTTGGTGGATTATATCGACGCCTTAAAAAGAGAAGAAACGGATCAACTCATCACGGTGGTGCTCCCAGAATTTGTTCCCGCGAAGTGGTGGCAGCAAATTCTGCACAATCAAACCGCGCTACTCATTCGAGGGATGTTGCACTTCAAAAAGAATGTGGTGGTGACGAGTGTGAGGCATTTTTTGGAGTATTAGACAATCTATGGCTTCCGACACATTTCAAGACGCATGAGCTTCACTGATGGCCATGTCTCCGTTTTTCTCCTGTCTGGTGTCTGGCGCAAAAAAAAGGCAGCCCCATCGGGCTGCCTTTTTGCTGAATTGCAACTTTATTATTTCTTGAAAAAATTAAAGAGACTATTATACCAAACATTTTTTTGCTGCACTGGTTGTATAGCTGGCCTGCTGTTAATGATTGGTGTGATTGGTCTGGGTTCAAAATGGGGAATGGGCTGTGGCAGTTGTTGGTAGATGGGTGGGGGGCGGACAACTTGATGGTCTTCACAACCCAATAGATAACGGGACATTTCTAAACTGCTGGGAACAACGTCAAAGGAGCTCCCCACGACGGTTAGTTTGCAGTTGTCGCTACTGATGATTGAACCATTTGCAAAATCTAAATTACCACCAAAATCGGTGGTTACTTTGCCTGTAGTGCCGAAATCTGAGTCAAAACTCCCGTCAACATTAAGTCTCATAACAGTAAAGTCACTCAGCCGGTTCCCACTTTGTTCTAAAAAGTGTCTTCCAACAAGTAACATCTTCTGATTGTTCTGTAAGCTAAAGAATCTTATATCTGCATAAGGTGTTTGTATTCTCAGCAAACCACTTTCCCCAAAGGTATTGTCGGGACTCCCATCAGGATTATATCGGTATAAATTCACATATTGATCATTGCTTTCAGGGGTTGGAAAAATTGTTAAATTGTTTCCATCTGTGGTTCCCATCGAGTAAGCTATGGTGACCTTTCCCTCTGGTGAAATTCCAACGCCCTTTGCAAGTCTCCCTGCACCACTTGAAGATCTTCCCAGATCTACTCTTCTTTCGATCCACACCCCTGGAGTCGATGAGCTACTTGCAAAAGTGCGATCCAAACTTCCATCTGGATTATACCTTATGAGATAGGGTTCGCAATAATGACCACCAGCAACTAATAGTTTACCATCTGTCAATTCAGTGATCGTTTTTGGAAGATCAAGAGCAGAAGCAACGCTTAAACATGTATTAGTATAGCCCTCAGCGCCAAATGTGGTATCAAGGCTACCATTTGCATTTAGTCGAGCTAGTTCTAAAAGGGTTCCATGGGTCCCCATGGCATTACTACAACTGTTCGAATTTCTGGTAGCGTGGAGAAGAATTTTCCCATCTCTCTGAAGTGTCATTATAGGGTAGGCTTGATTCAAATTTGTTGAAGGGCAACTTACCTGTGCTAAACCATCAATACCAAAACCAGGGTCTATGCTACCGTCAGAATTAAATCTTTCAACTAAGCAAAGGTTATCTCTAGAGGCTTGAATCAAGATTTTGCCATCTGGTTGC
Organism: Deltaproteobacteria bacterium; assembly: GCA_015233135.1. Lineage (NCBI taxonomy): Bacteria > Pseudomonadati > Myxococcota > Myxococcia > Deltaproteobacteria bacterium. The sequence goes on along the minus strand of JADFYH010000012.1, from coordinate 494 downwards.
AATGTAACACTGTTCGAAACATTCAGAATATTAATGCTACCAGAAACGCCAAAGTCACTATCTAAACTTCCATCAGGATTGTATCTTTGGAGAATATGGTGTGACAGATTGGTGTTGCCGGACTCCCCAGCCACTAAATATTTGCCATCTGCTTGAAGAGCGGCAGAAACGAGCCAGTAATATGGGGCAATAGATATAGATTGAGTTATTAATCCCCCACTCCCAAAACTCGTATCCAAATCCCCCGGCCTAGCAAAGCCCTGCCTTACCCCACCCAGCAAGGCCAATACCAATACGGCACAGCCAATAAGTTTTTGTTTCATATTTCCTCCATCAAAAATGGTTAACAAATAAAAAACCGTCCGATATGTCAGCGCGCATGACAGGGAGCCTGGAGTTCGCATGATAGGGCCCCACCTGTACGCATGATAGGGACCCGGTGGTTCGCAAGGATAGGGACCCACTTTTTCCTCTAAAAAATAGCGACGGATCTT
>JADFYH010000011.1 GCA_015233135.1 Deltaproteobacteria bacterium | reverse complement strand
AAGATCCGTCGCTATTTTTTAGAGGAAAAAGTGGGTCCCTATCCTTGCGAACCACCGGGTCCCTATCATGCGTACAGGTGGGGCCCTATCATGCGAACTCCAGGCTCCCTGTCATGCGCGCTGACACCAATCTTTCTGGGATTCACGGCAGATCTTCTCATTTTTACTTTTCCATTCTTTTTGACGAAAGAGGTTCTGAGTTCTCTTGCAAGAGGCAGTGGCACAGAGATTTGACGATCTTTTAATCGGGGATGCGGAGAAAAAAGGAGGGAACACCAGGGACACTTTTGCTTCAAAACTTTCATCATTTTTCTTTAAGAGAAAACGATGAACAAAACATAAATTCAAAAACTCACCAAAACCCTACTTTTAATAAAAAAAGATTAATTCACTTTCATAAAGAAAATCATAGGCTTGATATTTATTTACACATTTAACATGAAATTATTAGCCGGTTATTTAGCAACTTTTTCCCATTTGTAGCGATAAGAGATCCAATTCAAAAAAGGGGATAAAAGCATGCAAAAGGGGATTCGTCTTTCAGAAGGTTCAACTATTGCTGGGAACTCCCATTCTCCGGCATTGGAAGCTCAGCAGATCCAATTGCCCACAAATGTCCGCACTTCTTCGGAACAGGCTCCGCCGCAACACCCACAACATCCTACGTTTATTAGTCACTTAGCCGATGATTTTAATTATCTGCTTCATGCTGGTGAAGCAGCAGTTCTTCCCTATGCTAATCCCCTTTTTGATTCGGCGCATCATTTTGTCGATGGCCATATTCAAAATAGAACACTGCGTCAGGGCGCCAATGAGTTTTTATCTGCGGTGCAGCATCAGGTTCTTACGGCAGATTTTGTCATTGAAACGGGCCTGGCCTTTACCACCTGCACCTTCGGGGGGACGGTAGCGGGGCTTTTTGGGGTGAATAATTTACTCTTGAGAGGTCTGGTGGTGCACTTGGCTTCGAGTCGTTTGCACGAAGGGTTTGAATCGCTTTATTACGGCGAAAACCGCATGCATCTTGTAGAAATAAATCGGGATGTGCGTGGCACTCTCAATATGGGATCGGCAGAATATGTAGGACATTTTGCGCAACCGGTCCTTGCCGCATTTATTCCCGGATCCAGTTTGCTCAGTCGAGGCTTGAGTTATTTGCTGGCCCGCTCCTTGGGTGGTCTCACCATGAGTGTGGGAGCCGCTGCAGAAATTTTAGGGGCCCGCGTCTTGGATGGTTTATTAGGGATTCGTTATTTTGTAGAGCCTCAAAACGATAACATTGCTGCCCATTTTACGATGCAGGCCTTAACCACTGCCTGGTTCAGCGATTGTGGAATGCACGTTGGTGGACAGCTGGGAGCTTTGCTTCATACCCGTCTCCAGTCGGGCTCTGCAATTCGCAACGACAACACCCCTTCACCAGTCTACGAGTCTAGGAATCTACCAGTTCACCCGTTTACCCGTTTACGTGATCTCTTTACATTTCCCAGCATCCCTACTCCGGCCTTAGGATTGGCAGGAGTGGCCCTTACACTCTCACACTTCCTAAACCCCGAGGCCGCGCATGCCATGGCTCACACTGCTTCTGCGGGGCATACTTCTCCTTTTGTAGCCGTTTTAAGTTTGGTGGCCGGTCTTTCTTACTTGCTGTTGAGAAAAAGTAAGGATGGAACTGTTCGGGAAAGGCCCAAGGGACAATATTGGAATCAACAGGGTCAATCGACCCATGTGGAAGAGGCCTTGCAGATGTTGGAAGCAGGGAATCTGGAGGGGGCACGGGAGCATTTAAGAACAAACAATGTGCATCTCGTGACCGTACTGGGTGCCGGGAGACATGGGGTGGGTCTTGATAAAATGAGTGCGCAAGTGACTCAGCACTCCCAAAGATTATTTGGAAAATCGGTAGTGCATGTCTTGTTGACTCATGAAAGTGATCAGGACCGCAAGGCAGCGGATGAAATTAATTACCAAGGGACCACTCCTTTTATTAGTGGGGCCCAAATTAATACGGACGATCGTTGTGCCTTGCACGCCTCCGATCCAAGATACAACGATGGGCTTTTGCAATTGGCAGATACTGTGATTACCAGTTTGCCCTCGCCGGCCTTGAGATTTGCTCTTTCTGAAGGGCGTATCAAAAATTTTAAGCCCAATGCCCAAATCATTGTCGGAATGAAATCGGTCTTGAACAGTGGAAGAGGAATTCCTGCTTCGGTCTATTTAGCTTTGGCTCAAGCAGGTCGTTTTGATTTGATGTGGAATCTAGCCTTTCAAACTGGACTGGGTTTTCCGGATGAAATGGTGGGGCATGAATCTCCTACAGGGCCTGTAAAGTTTTCGTTTGATTCGGTGAGTGAAATGGCGACTTTGAGGGCCATGCAAGTTTTTGCGGGAGATGAAGCAAACCAAAGTGAAGATGGACACTTTGTGACCGCTGAAAACAAAGTCTTTCAAAGAGGGGATCAGGTTTTCTTGGCGGCCTATTTGGCCTACATGAAAAATGTTCTGGCTCCGGACGATGGCTATCGCTTTTGTGATTGGGTGATACAAAATAGAAAAAACTTGAAACCTTATGAGTTGGAAGAAGAATTGTGCAGATATCGCCATGAGAATGAAAAAGCCTTAGTCTCTATTTTTTCTCAGCATGAGGCCGCTAAAATTAATGCAGAAAGAGCAGCAATAGAACAGGCAATGATAGATGCTGAGTCTAATGAGAATGTATCCTGTGTAGGTCTGGAAAATGTGGATAAGCTCAAGGAATATTTTGCACGAAGAGAAAGCACGGATGAAGCAGAAATCAAGCGAGCGTTCAGAAAAAATGAAACTGGCTTGGAGGATCTCAAAGGCTGTACCCGACTTCGTCATGAAGATACTTTTTTGAATATTTTGAATCAATTATTGGACAGTGAAGGATTGGAGTTTGAAGAGGCCTTTGCAAGCGCCCGGGCCAGACTTAAAAAAGAGGCCAGCAGCACCAACTTTTTTGCGGGAATCGAAAGAAGACTCAACGAAGAATTGGTAGCTCAAGGGAAAGTGCTTCCTGGTGATTTGGCTGAAAGAGATGCACACAATCAAAAAACCATAGAAGGCCTGTTTGCCATCGATTCTTTGGCCTTGAGGTGGTTTTTGGATGAAGAACATCAACCTGGATTTGTGACGCGAACAAAAACATGGAACAAGGCTCCCTATCAGTTAGTGAGAGCCAAGATTCATGAGAGTGGGTTGCGTTGGCAATCGATGTTGGTGATTCGTGATTACATACGTCGTTTGCAGGATGCTCGTGTAGAGGCGCATAAGGATTTTACCGATGACAATAATTATCAGAAATCTATCCAGGGGATGAGGGATAATTTGCTGGCCCTGATTGATTATCTTAGAAAACAAAGAAGTGGTTTGGCCGCCAATCCAACAGCGATCAGGCGTGTAGAGCAAGTTGTTGCGGATATTGAAAAAACCCAAAGGATTTTGTCCGCAATTTTGGGAGACTGGGATCAAAGCCCATCAAGAATTGGGATACTGTTTTCCAATGCAAGCCTGGCCATTTCTTCTTTTATCGGAAAAAGGCGAGACCGGCCGCAGTACCGATTGCGAGGGTCGATGAGTCATCGACTGGAATCCTTGTTTTTACAGTTGGAGAAACAGTTCAGGCTTGAAGAAAATAATCTGGCTCATTGGGCAAGCCAGGCGTCCAACATCGCTTGGTTAAATCGAGAACTTGAAGCGCTTGGTCTTTTGGATAGAATCACGCGATCCTCTAGGCGGGCGTGATAGTTAATTTCTATCCAAAAAAACCAGGAAGATTGGAAGGCTTCTGTTTTTCGATAAGACACTCCCTATTGTTTCGTAAACGTATAGGTAATACTTTCCGAAAAGGCATAACCAGACACATTACAACCCGTCAGACTGAAGGCGGCTGTGAACGACGTACCATCATATGCCGTGTAGCTGGCACTCGTCGTACATCCGTACTGGCTGTAGGTGCCCATAATGAAAACATATTTCCGCCCACGGATATCAATAAGGCATTCGTGTCTGGAAATTCAAGGGCTATTTCAGATGCACTGCCCTGGAGCTGTAGGCCGCCAGTTAACGTGGAGGAGACCCCGGGTCTTGAATCATTCGGACCAGCGTATCCACAGAAGAGAGGAAAGGATGGAGGAGAGGGAGGCGCGACAAGGTCAGCCATTTTGTGATGAGTTTCTGGCTGAAGTCTGCAAGACTTTTTGTATGCTCCTGGCCCGCAGAGGAATCATTGATCCAGAATAAGGTGAGGGCCATCTGATAAGCCCACAACAAGGTGGGTAAGCTATGCTTGATGGGAGATGGAATTTTAATATCGCTACCCTCAATAATTTGTTCGAACATCGCGATGGCCTGGTCCCGATAAGGCTTCGATGGTTGGGAGAAAGGTGAAAGCGGATGAGAGGGATTCGCTGCAAAACGAGCAAGCGCTCCGATAAAGGGACGATAAGGCATCAGTTGTTCAAACTTGAAGTCGATCAGCGCCTTTAATCGCTTCTGAAATTTAGTGGATTCACTCACAATAAGCGCATTACGCACCAAGGCCTCTTCGTGAGTTTGGGCATAAAACTCGAAGACCATTTCTTCCTTGGAATGAAAATAATAGTAAGTCGCGCCTAGGGCCATGCCGCTCTTCTTAGCAACGTCCCGTAGAGTGGTTTTTTCAAAACCATTCTCATAGAAAAGTTCCAGCGCCGCTTGCAGGATTTGGGCGCGAGTTTTCTTGGCTTTATCCGTTTCTTTCATCATAAGCAGCCTCACGATTTTGTCTGCGGAAGAGTTCATTGGCATATCGGGTCCCCAGGCGATCCGCGTTCCGCTTGGCCCAATCGGTCAGGCGTGTAGATCCTGTGGGACTCGAGCGCGTGCAGAGAAGATTGGCCATAAGACCCTGGATCTCTTCCCGCGTGATCAGGACGTCACCAACTATTTTCCCAAGCAGCCATCCTGTCATATATCCCATCCATGGAGGAACGCCGATGATCGGTCGGCGACGTCCGATGATATCCCCGATGGTCGTTGCCAGTTCTCGGTAAGTAAAGGTTTCAGGCCCTATGGCATCGATGATTTCATTTTTGGACTCTTGGGCGTGCTGGATGGCCAGTTGAGCCAGATCATCCACGTAAATCGGTTGCAGGCCATAGCCTCCATCGCCAAAAACCCCAAAAACGGGCAAGCGTCTCAGGGCCCAGGCAATATTATTGATTAGAATGTCTTCCTTACCAAACAGGACCGCAGGGCGAAGGATGCAGTACGACAGGCCCGATTGGATCAATTCCTTTTCTATTTCCGCTTTTCCTTTAAAATATTCCAACGGCGAATCTAGTCTGGGATTGGTAATGCTCACGTGAACGACTCTTTGGACGCCCGCCTCTTTGGCGGCAGCAAACAGCTTAAAAGTGTTCGTCACTGCTTCCTGATGAGTGAAATCCTTGTGATTAAACCGAACCCAGTAAGTGTTGTACAAAACGCGTGTACCGCTCAAGGATTCCACAAGTTGCGCTGAATTGTTAAAATTCAAAGGCCGAACCTCAATATTCCCTCCGAATGAATTTTCTCGCCCGCTCGAGTTTGTGAGAGTGCAGACCTTCTCCCCGGCGGCCAGTAAGCGTTGAGCAATGTACTTGCCGGAATACCCGAAAGCACCTGTAACAACTTGTTTGTAAAGCATAATTCCTCCTGTGGTTAGATTGTTCAAGGCACATTTTTGAACACGTTCAAAATGTAATCTATTTTTTGAACGTGTTCAAGAAAAAAATTGAGGAAAAAACTCGATGGTAAAAAACAATTGGACAATGGTTCTATCTGGGGAGACAATTTCCGCTCCACTTTTTCAAAATATCTATCAAAGGGGCTCACCCATGGAGCAAATCATTCCTCTTGTTCTTCAGCTGTTGAGTGGCTGGTTTTTCTATCTTGCCATTCTCTTCGCCTTTCTTTTTTTCCTCTATCACTCCATTACGATTGTCGGTGGAACTCAAATTGCCATTGTCGAGCGGCGTTGGTTGGGGAGAAAAATTCCCGAGGGACGGGTGGTGGCGATGAGCAATGAAGTGGGTATGCAGGCGCGAGTTTTGGGTCCAGGTCTGCATTTGCTCATTCCCTTTCTTTACAGAGTTCAAAAGATGCAGATGACCCAAATCAACGAAAATGAAGTGGGCATTGTCGATTCGATTGATGGAGAGCCGGTGCATCCTGGAAAAATTTTCTCCAAGGTGGTCGAAGGGCACAATCTTTTTCAAGACGCCGAGGCCTTTCTGAAAAATGGCGGTGAAAAAGGACCTCAAATCCAAATCCTTCCTCCCGGGCTTTACCGAATTAATCCCTACATGTTTAAAGTTGAAAAAGTAAAAGCCATCAGCATCCCGAATAATCAGGTGGGAGTAATGGTAGCAGTCGATGGACTTCCCATTGCGCCGGGTAGACTATTGGCCAGACGTGTGGATGGCGAACACAACAATTTTCAAAATGGGCAGGCCTTCCTGGAAAGCGGTGGACAAAAAGGGCCGCAGATTGACATCCTTTTGCCTGGGACTTACCGCATCAACACCAAATTATTTAATGTGGGAATCTACAATGCTGTGCTGATTCCTTCCAAGAAAATTGGCCTCATTACCGCAAAAGACGGCGAACCGCTACCTCCCAGTGAATATGTGGCAAAGGCCGTGGTGGGGCACAAAGACTTTCAGGACTCCGCTGCATTTCTATCCAGCGGGGGCCAGCGCGGCCCGCAGCTCGATTTTCTAAAACCTGGAACCTACTATATCAATCCCCTGATGTTCGATGTGATGCTCGACGACTTCCTGCAGGTTCAGCGCGGCGAGGTGGCGGTAATCGTTTCAAATATTGGGAAAGACCCCAGTGAACAGAATGAAGAAGGCGATAAAAGAAATTCCGAAGAACGCTTAAAATCGGGCGTGGAACGTTATGTGGTGGATGCTGGCTATCGCGGAATTCAGCGCGAGGTCTTGGGGCCAGGTTCTTACTATCTCAACAAACAGGCCTACACGCACCATCTGATTCCCACGACCAACATTACCATTGATTGGGCGGGAGAAAAACCTGAACTCAACACGCCGCGCATTTTTAATCCGCTTTCTATTGTTTCCAAAGATGGTTTTGAAATGACGGTCGAAGTAAAAGTCATATTCAGGGTATTGCCTGAACAAGCGCCTCACATGGTGGCGCGTATTGGAACGATTGATAATTTGATCGAGCATGTCATTCATCCCCTCATCGACAGCTCGTTTAGAAATCAGGCCTCTTCTTCGGAGGCGATGAAATTTTTACAAGATCGTTACGACGAACAGAAAAAAGCGGAGCAGCATGTCAACGAAGAGTTGAAAAAATATCATGTGGAATGCGTCAGCGTTTTGATCTGCCAAATTGTTTTGCCTGAAAGATTGATGCAGACCCTCACCAGCAAAGTAGTGGCGAGCCAGCAAAAATCGATGTTTGATGCCCAACAGGAAGCGGAAGGCCGACGTAAGGAAATGGAAAAAACAAAGGCCGAAGCCGACTTGCAGCCCAATCTGGTGAAGGCAGAAATTGATGTGCAGATTGCCAGCCAGCAAAAAAATCAGCAGATTATTCTGGCGGAAGGAAAAAGTCAGTCGACTCGCCTCGAACAGGAAGGCGTCGCTGCTGGTATTCAATCGGTGGGAAAAGCCGAAGGTGAAAAAGTTTTGGCCTTGGGCCAAGCCACCGCAGAGGCCTACCGCCTGCAGCTTGCCACCTTGGGCGCCTCCCAGATTGCTTTGATCGAAATCATCAAACAAATTTCAGCCGGACAAATCAAAATTATTCCGGAAATTTTAATTCAAGGCGGAGCAGGAGAAAGTAATTCCTCCAATATGCTCACGGCCTTTCTCTCCAATCTGATGTCAGACGATTTGAAAGGGAAGGCTGACAAAACGGTGAGTTCCAAAAAAGCCTCTGCCTGATTTTTTTCATTATTCCTGTTACGCGATATACTTCAGTCCACACCCTCTCCCCAACCCTCCCCCGTCGAAGGGGGAGGGAGCTCTCGGGGATATGTACATCTGGATTGGATTCGTAAGAGTGGAGGCTACAGGGCTAAAAATCGCGTAACAGGAATAATTAACGAGGCCTTACTCTACTGTTTCGTAAACGTATAGGTAATACTTTCCGAAAAGGCATAACCGGACACATTACAACCCGTCAGACTGAAGGTGGCTGAAAACGAGGTGCCATCGTATGCCGTGTAGCTGACGCTCGTCGAGCATCCGTACTGGCTGTAGGCAGAGGTGTCGTGACTGAAGGTTGTTGTCATCGACGTCACAAAATCATCTGGATTGAAAGTAAATGTACCCAGCGATTGCGAAGGGATTGCGGTTGTTTGACCGTTCATGGTTACTGAACCAGACATCGTCCACAGATAGCCTCCCGTCGGCACGGACGCTAAGATCTGAGGAACATTCCCGCTGTTTCCACCCCCTCCATTGTTTCCGCTATTCCCATTATTTCCACCACTGTTTCCGCTGCTACCACCGGTCACTTCAATCGACACCGATTGAGGCTCAGTATTCAATAATGCATCCGATGCCGTACAGCTAAGTTTATAGGTACCGTTTGTGCTTGGCGCCGTCCATGTAGGTGAGGCCGAAAACATCGAGGACATCGAGCCTCCTGCAATATCCCAAAAATAGTTCAAAGTATTCGCAACATCTTCATCCGTGGCACTGCAAGACAAGGCAACGGTTCCGCCCGCTGTGACAGAGCTAGAATCGGCTGTAACGGCTGTAATCACCGGCATGTGATCATTCACAACATTGACATTGGTGGATTTTGTCACGGTCGTTTTTCCATCCGAGACCGCACAGGTGAAAGAAAAATAACCCGCAGAGGCAGGAGGTGTCCAGGTCACCGAGGCACCTGTCTCGGAGGAGAGAGTTCCCTTGTCTGGATCTGTATCCGACAGGGTATTTGCCCACGACCACGAATAGCTGAGCGTATCTCCATCTCCATCTTTAGCCTTACATACCAGAGTAACAAGACTTCCAAGCCCAGTGGCTGTAGGATCTGCCGAGAGGGATGAAATGATTGGAATTGCATTTGTCATATCAAAAACAAGATTGTTGTCGGAAGACAAGTTCGTCACACAGGCTGTTGACGTTGTCGCAGCGGCACCTGCCGTCACCGTAATCGTGTTGGTTCGATGAGTCTTTCCATTCAGAACCGCTTCCACAAAAATCTTCACGGCCGCATCGGCTTTTGCAGAGACCTTGAAAGATCCATCCGACTGAATACAACCAAAAAAGAGGCCACCCCATCCAGTACTGCAATCTCCGAGCTCCCAGTTTTCGGCAGACTCATCATAACTGACATAATCTACCCCTTCACTATGAACCTTGATTGAACTGACATGAATTGAGCCATTGCTTGAATCCCCATCGCTAAGAGAAATGGCGGATCCATCTGTATTAACTACATGACCGCAGATTACCGACGTTTCCGTCCTTCGGTCTGCATTCCAAGTGGTGAAATGACTGACCGTTCCTTCGTAATATTGTAAGGGCGCGGTACCTTGCAAAGTCGCCGTTCCCTGCTCTATCCAAAGACCAGTGCTCGTGTTGAAATAAAAAAGCGGAATGCTGGCTGGAGGATTATTTTGAGCCATCTTGGCGGGGATGGCAATCCGGATGGTGGCCGTCGTGCCTGCTGCCAAATTGAGAGAATTTCCCGAAGCATCTTCAAAGGTCACGTCCAAGGCCCCAAAACTCTCGATCTTGGTACTCGTGCCGTCACTCAGGGTAGCCGCATAATCTCCAGGCATCAAGGTTGGGTCTGAAGACGGATCGATCGGAGTCACATTGGCCGTAACGGTTCCACTGACTGCCGTTCCTGAGGAGTCCACAAGAGAATTAGCGCTCACCACGACCTGAGCTGCGCTTCCAGGAACCACAACGGTCTGATCCACGGTGGGATTAATCTCTGCACTCACCGTCACGGGTAAAAGCACTTCATCCAGCTTCAGAGCGGAGCTTCTCCCCACCTGTGTGACTCTTTGATTTCTCATGAAAGAAGTGGCTGAATAATTGAGGGAGAGACGACCCGTGGAATCCGACACCGTGGCCTCAAGCGAATAAGTTCCATCAGAATTTGTTTGTACGCTTGTGGTCCCGTCCGAAACGGTCACACCCGTCAACGCCGCCCCTGTCAGCCCGTTGACAACCGTCCCGCTTACCGTCACTGTGGTCGCGCTAGATCCGCCGCAGGATAAAAAAGAACTAAACAAAAAACCCGTTACTAAAAGCTTAAATACCCTCATGGAATCCTCCTTACGGTTTACAGTCCGAAACCATAATTTTTCCATAAAAAATATTTAAGTCAACAATGACTTATGTCGTCCATTGATCATGAATAATCGCCGTCAGATACCACTTCCCTTGATACTCCTCAAAAATAAAACGCCTGCTGACCCAATCCATTCCATCGGCCTTCGGATCAAGGCCGGGAAAATAATATTCGACAAGAATGGCCTTGGGATAAATTTTAAAGGCATTATCTATCGAATTTCCATGCCCCAGAGTTTGATTGTATCCTACTTGGGGGGCATTCGAAAAGTCATGGGCATAGAGCCGTTTTTGAAAGTATTGCGCGAGGGTGAGGCGAATCGGATCCCCAGAACCATCCGCGTAACCAAACATATATTTTTTCTTATCCAGATTCAGCTTTGCAAACTGTGCAGAGCTAAAAACAAGATCTTGATCAAGAAGCACATAAGCATCGAGTGAAATGCGAACTCCCTTGCTGGGGTGGATGAATTGAGAAAATTTTTTAAAATTATTAGATTTCACAGCCAGAATTACTTCTCTGGAAGTTTTTGAGATAATATCCTTGGCTTTTTCCGGGCTGGGTTCCTGGCTAAAAACAAGGGGACTTGAAAATAAAAACACCAATAGAAAAGCGAAAATTTTTGGATATTTCATGAAGATTATCTCCTTTGCTAACTGTTTCAAGTCTGACTTTTAATAATCCCAACACACTCCTCTGCATGCGTCATGGCAATAAGATGCCCGGCATTTTTAATGACCTCTGCCTCTTTTGGGCATGGAATTACTGGATCTCGCTCACCATGGATGCGCAAGATATTTTTTTTATCTCCCTCGTAGCCCTCCCAGTTGGATGCCGCACTGCACATGGCCTTGATAAAATTGGAATCCGAAGAGCTAAACATATTCATCAAAAGATTGTCGTAACTTTTTGTAAAGGATTGGATCAATTTTACGGGTGAGAAAGAGGCGAGCGGGGCCAGCAGCCTCAAGAGGGGCCTTATTTCTTGGGCATTCAATGCCGATCCCAATAAAATTACTTTTGGATTTTTCAATTCCTTAAAAATTTCCAAGGCAATCATGCCTCCGAGTGAGGAGCCTCCTACGCAATCCTTTGCAGTAATCCCATTCTCCTGGATGACTCTTTGAGCCACGTCCGATAGGGAGCTTTCACCCTGATAATTGGGCCAATTGATAAAGGTGGTTTCAGGAAGTTTTAACCAGGCACCCTGGTACATGTCTTTACTCGCACCCATGCCTGGTAAGAGATACAGCATATTTTGATTGCTCCCTGAAAAATAAATTATGCAATCTCGTCTTCAAAAAGAAGACTTTTTATTAGTCAAATAAACGACAGATGTTCAGACTTTCCCGTGCATCATAGCGTCTAGCGATGAGATCGCCCTGGTGAGCATTCCATTATCGATTTCATCAAGGTTGCGTGCTGCAAACACACCTAATGTTACCTTATTTTGAAATTGGTCTGAAAGAGGCCATTGATCGTGTACAGCGGTTTCGTAAGCATCAAGGCCATCTAACGTAGTCTGAAGCGCGTGAAAATCTGGGAATCGAGCCAACTGTGTCTGAACTTTTGCTCTCACCTTGTCGATCTCCAAGAGAATTTCTTGTAGTGTAAAACTTTTCCGCTTCTGAAACACAGGATCTCCTCGGGTTGACCCATTATGGTTTGTACTATCTGAAGTGCCTCGAATTCGAAAAGAATGTCACTGATAATCTCCCGGTCTTCTGCACTCTCGCGTTCAAGCACGAAATGAAGATTGATTACCCTCTCCTTTTTTTCATCTTTTGAAGTGTGTTTCTGGGGGCATTTCGATAATTTATTTCAACATATTTTTCTATTAGCATGTCCCTGAGCCGTACTAGCCCCTCAAGGTTGTTAGTGGAGCTCGGAGCTTGAGTGAGAGCAATGATTGTTGCGGCTTCCTCGATCGTTAATTCGGAGGGTAGACGCCGATAATACAACGTGGGAGCGTCTTTGATGATGCTAATATCCGCATTGAGCTGGTAAAGAGCTACTCCCGTCTTGTCTGTCCTCCAAAGGTTGACAGTGGAAAACTTCCCTTTTCCAAAAGAGCTTTTGCAGATTGCAGTGAGCGTGCTTCTGGAGGGTATTCCAAGAGCAGCAGGGGAACTGTGAGGGGTTAAAATAAAAAGACAGAACAATAAGATGACTAAAGGAACTCGTAATTGCGTCATTTTTTTAGACCCCTTGATGATTCATTGCTTTTGAAGCAAAGCATACTATTGTCATTATATGAAAAAGAAATTTATCTATTCAATTCTTTTGTTGAAAGAACACAATGCAACATTTGGCTGGTTTCTCGTCGATCCAAAAACAGGGGAAACAAAGCAGCAATAAAAAGTACTGCCCCATCAGGCTCCCTAAAATTTCTTGTTCTCCACTTAAAAATAAAGTAATTTTTTGAATATGGCACAGGCTCAAAAAATCAAATTTAGCTACGAAGATTATCTTTTGATGCCGGAAGATAAAAGATACGAGCTTATTGATGGAGATTTGCTTATGACCCCCTCGCCAAGTTGGAAGCATCAAACAGCTATTTCACGACTTTTCGAGAAGATTAATAAATTTGTAAGGTCTAAAAAAATGGGTGAGGTTCGTTTTGCGCCCCTGGATGTTTTTCTGTCTCCCGAAGATGTGGTTCAGCCTGATCTTTTATTTCTTTCCAAGGACCGTCTGAAACAAGTAACGGAAAGAAATATTCAGGGGGCCCCTGATTTGGTTGTTGAAGTTCTTTCGCCTGGCACAGAACAAAGAGATCGTTTGGTCAAAAGGAAATTGTATAGCCGCTTTGGAGTAAAGGAATATTGGATTGTAGATCCTGAAAGAAAAAATATTGAAGTGATTACTTGGGAAGGTTCCGATTTCAAAACTTTTCAAGTTTTTCCTGAAAACGCCCTTTTTAAGTCCCCCCTGATGGAGGGGCTTTCATTTCACATCAAAGAAATTTTTGAGTGAAGTCGATACGAGTTCGGGCGTGTTTTGGTAAGAGACTTACAAATCCTTAAAAGAACCCCCTCGGCCTTTTCCCTTCGTGAAATTCTCTACTCCAGAAACAATTTCGCCACTTTGAATCGCCTGCATCCCATGATTGAATTCGTTGAGGAGCGCTTGAGGGGATGGCATGTCAAACTGTTCGTAGGCGCTCAGGCGATCGTGGCGCAGGCAGGCTTGAGGAAAGCGAATCAAGTCGGCCGCCAGCTGTTCGGCCATCTCACGGGATTTGCCATCTTCGGCAATTCGATTGGCGAGACCCATACTCAAGGCTTCCTCCGCTGCAACTGGCCTTCCCGTGAGGATCAGATCCATCGCTCGGCTTAAACCAATGAGGCGCGGCAATCTTATCGTGCCTCCATCCACCAAGGGCACACCCCAGCGGCGGCAGTAAACCCCTACGACGGCGCTTTTTTCCATCACCCTCAAGTCACACCAAAGCGCCAACTCCAAACCGCCGGCTACCGCATAACCTGAGATGGCCGCAATAACAGGTTTACTCAAAAGCAGACGCGTAGGCCCCAAAGGCCCGTCGCCGCTGGGGTCCAAACGATGAGCCTGATTTTCATTCTGAGGATTGAGAATGGCCTTGAGATCGGCTCCCGCACAAAAAGTTCCACCATTTCCATAAAGCACCGCCACATCCGATTCCGGATCCTGATCAAAGTCTCTAAAGGCATCCGCCAAAGCCGCTGCCGTCGGCCCATCAATGGCATTTTTTACTTCCGGGCGATTGATAAGAACTGTCGTGATGCGGTTTTTCTTTTCGATGAGGAGGGGCATAAATTTCCCGATCGCTTCATACCGCGATTAATTATGACAGACAAGAATGGCCGCTTGGCCACCCGAGCCGGGGACCTTGACGTAGAATGTTCCCGCATAATCCGGAAAATTGATTCTCTGCCCGATCGCGACTGGCCCGTTAAAAATAACGTTCGGCCCCGATTCGACGGGGTTGGTTGCAACCACGATGTTGCTCGACCCAATCGGCAGACGCGAGACAATGATCGCAAGGGCTGGTGCACCGCTGGAACCGGCACCACCAAAGGTGACAAATCTGTTTCCGACCTCGAACGTAGCCGGTTGGGGACCGCAGGTTTCGGCGTAGGCAGGAGTAACTGAGAACAAAGCACCAATGGCTGCCAGAACACAAGCCATCAACTCTAAAAGTAGTAACTTTCGCATAATGACCTCCTAGGTTCATGGTTAAATTTAATTTTCCCTAATGCGTTAATTAGCTCCCTTTTTATTATCCTTTGTCAAGAGTTGAAATGGGAGTTGAAATGGAAGTTAACATAGGATTTCATTCTTCAGATATTTCAGATTCAACCCATCAATTCCTTCACCAAAGCAAACACCTGCCCCAATTTGTTCAGGGTCTCAGGCTTTGGCAAGGGGATATTCAATTTAATCTGACCACTTTCCGTATCCATCTTCAGCCATTCTCGCGGGGAGTTTGCCTGCGTCATGCTTTCTGGGTTTTGTGTTTTAGGTTGTGCAACCTGCGTCATAAATTTTTGGACCAGATCCATTCCACTGGAGATGAGGTCTTCCCAATTAATAGGTTGGGCAAGTGTGGGTGCAATAGGGACAGAAGCATTTTGGGTTTCAGAAAAACTTTGAGGAAGAGGAATTACTTGCGAAGAAAGGGTTTCAGTATTTTCTGCTTGGGAACTGTTTTCTGAATGCTGAATCTGTTCCTGCTCTTGAGTGATCGCTTCAATCGTCTCCATAAACTTTTTCAGGCGTGAACCTTCAAAATGAATTTCTCTTTCTCCCCCATCCAGCACCCCCGAGAACAGGCCCTTCTTGAATTTGAGGACACCCAGCATGCTTTCTTCTATGGTTTTCTCTGCGACAAAATTGTACACTCGCACTTTTTCTTTTTGCCCCATACGATGCACACGACCGATGCGTTGTTCCAGCACAGCGGGATTCCAGGGTTGATCCACATTGATCACAACTGAGGCGTTTTGCAGATTGAGCCCGACTCCACCGGCATCGGTGGAAAGAAAGAGACGGCAGTTTTCGTCCTGCTTGAATTTATGGATCAGGTCTCGGCGTTTGCTACTCTCCACACCTCCGTGGAAGAAGACGTAACCCATTTTGCTTTTTTCCAGGTGTTTCAGGATCAGTTCGTGACTGCGCAACCATTGGCTGAAAATAACCACCTTGATATTGGGCTCTTCCAAAATTTCCTTGAGCAGTGTGATGATCTCCGGAATCTTGCGTCCATGATCGGTTTTGGAATCCAGAAGATAAGTGCTGTTGCAAGACATACGCATATTCTGCAAAAACATCATCAGTCTTTTTTGATCTTGATCCGAAAGAAAACCCATCTTTCTCCACTTGTTCACAATTTTGCAAACTCCCTCATAATTTTCATCATGGTGCAGCCATTGTTCTTCGGTCATGGGGATGAAAAAAGTCTTATCTGTGCGCTCGGGTAATTGTTGCAGCACCTCACTTTTATGGCGACGAAGCAAAATGGGTTTCAGGCTTTCGCCAATTTGATCCAGATTGTGATAGCCAGTCACTTTGCCAAACTCGTTGTTCACCTGATGGTTATGTAAAAAACGAAACAGGGGCCCCAGCCGCTGCCTGTCGATAAAACTTACGATGGAGTGCAACTCTTCCAAACGATTTTCCAGGGGAGTTCCCGTGAGCACAATCGCAAAACGCGATTGCAAAAGTTTTACACTTTTTGCGGCTCGCGTTTTCCAGTTTTTGATACGCTGGGCCTCGTCCAAAATCACCAGGTCGGGCTGCCAGCTGTTGATCAGAGCAATATCTTTGTACACCACATCATAATTGATAATTTTGAAAAAGCTGGAAGTGGCATAAGTCTCCTGTCGTTTTTTTAACAGACCATTGACGACCAAGGCAGAACGTTTGGAAAATTTTTCAATCTCACTCTGCCATTGGTGTTTGAGAGAGGTGGGGCACACAATGAGCACGCGCTGGATTCGCATGACTTGCGCCAAAATTTCAGCCGCGGCAATGGCTTGAATGGTTTTTCCCAGGCCCATTTCATCCGCAATCAACACCCGGCCATTTCGCGCAGCAAAAAGAGCCCCCTCGCGTTGATAGGGATACAGAGGTACAGCAAGTAGATCGTCAAAAGTAGCACTGCTGATTCCCTGAGGGAAAAAATCATCAATGCGATTTTTGAACAACTGCTGTTCGTTCTTGTTTTGGATCAGTCGAAGGGCGTCGTCATAGACATGCACTTTGTCAGAAAGAATTTGCAGGGCTTGTTGAAATTTCTGAAACTTGTTGAAAGTTTCGTGCCTAAAAAATCCTTCTTCATCAAAAAACTGTGCACTCAGTTTAAGGAGTTGCGGAGAGGCATTGGAGGCAGGCTCGAAAGCCAGCTTTTGTTCATTTCCATATTGCACAAAAACCGAGGAATAAGCTTGAACCCGGGCATTTTTTAAAAGGGATAATTTTCTCGATCGCTCCAATTTGGCCAGACTGAATTCGATGTGCTTGCAGGTCAAAAGGGTATTCGACGAAAAATCGGGGCAGGAACAATAATTTTTCCCTGGCACGGTACTCCGGAGGGCAACCCGGTAAGTATTTTTACTTTCAGGATTGGTGACCAGAAAATCCAGGTCATCGGGTCGTTGAAGATCTTTCTTGAGAATAAATTTCTGTTCTCTCCCAAACTGCCGTCGCAAGGCAATCTGCCACTCTTCGACACTCATGTCGTCGGGCTTGCGCGTACGCGAAATTTTCTTCTCGATTTTTTTGAATCCTGTTTTGTTTTTTGACATGTAAAGTTCCTTATTTAAGATTTTCTTCCGTATAAAGCCCCAGCTCTATCATCCGTTCCAAGAGTTGATCGGGAGGAATACCGGGAAAGTTTTTGAACACCAATTCTTTGGCAAAGAGTCGGCAGATGTATTTGAGTTTGAGAGATTTGTTCCGCGAGGCGTAGACAAAATCACGGTGCGCATTATTGATGACCACCACATTTTGTTCCGGCAAAAATCTCGATCGCCAAAGTTGGCCAGGGGCCTTCTGAAAGGTATAACCGGGAAGTCCTTGAGTGGTAGGGGATTCCGATTCTTGTGCCTTGGGTAAAAGAGAATCCGTGACGGTAATAAGGGCCTCCGCGCTGCAGACGGTAGATCGCTGGGTGACCGTGACTTGCAGGCGGGTCAAGGCAGGTTCTTGCGGAGCAATAAAGACAACGACTTCGCTATCCGAAACTTCCAGATCTCCTTCTCCTTCGAGAATTTTCCATTCGTAGGAAAGTTTTTCTTCTACTAATCTTCGCGAGCGATCCCTGGAAACAGCCCTAAAATTTTTGCTGCCGCCCACAGGAATCAGACAGGAAGCGGGGGAAACTTTGACGCTAAACAGTGGGCCGGAAAATTCAAAAAATTGTTTCTGGGGAGAGTCTGTTTCTTCGGAAGAAGTTTCTGACGCAGTATCTTCAAAGACAGGGGCCCCTTCGAAGCTGGCAGACTCCGAATTGGAAGCCAGGGTTTCCAAATAATTTTTGCTCCCTTGTTGCTGTCGTTTTTTGATTTCAAACCAGTCGTATTCTTCATCGGGCAGGGTGGTAAGGGCTTCTAGAAAAGCTTTTTTGATGGAACTTAAAATTTCGCGACTGGTTTGCTCTTCTTCGGCCTTGCGCTGATTTTCAACAAGCAGGTTTAACGTTTCTTCCAAAGGCGCCAGGGAAAAGCAAAAGGCCGAAAAATAATCGTCCTGAATAATGCCGGAGCGGGTGCCTGGGGTCAGATTCAAAAAAGGGACATCGATCAGCCCCTGAAAACAATCCAAATTCCAGGGGGCTTTTTGAAAGATTTCCAATTGATCAATTTTTTCCAAGACTCTTGTCCCCAGGCGACAAAGGCCAATCTGATTATTGGGATTGGATTCGGTGAGATAAAGTTCGACATAAATATTTCCATGCGGAGATTCGAGAGCCGGAAGATCATGCAGCAGACGGCCTGAAAATTTTCTAGGTTCCACTTTGAATTCTTTTCGAGACTGTCGATCGACAATCTTGATCTGCACGCCAGAGCTGCGAATCCGGTCCCTCAGTTCGGAGGCCAGGTACCATTGCAGTTTTTCTCCACTCAGTTGTTTGATACCAGGAAGCAGATTTTGAATGAGCAGTTCAGTCCCCTGCTGGGCAAAGAGCGCGCGTCTGGGTTGAACGGTATAGTCGGGATTCCCTTTTGCCATAAGCATCTGGTAGGACTTTCCATCGGCCCCGGAAGAGGTGAGAATCAATTCTTCCCCTACCGTCCAGAAACTCAACAAGCCAATACCAAACTCCCCTTGCAGACCTCTTAGCCCCTGGGTCTTGAGCTGACGCTTGATGGAGTCACAAATGTGGGTGGCCACATATTTAAAATCCGGCCTACCCGTTTCGTCTTGGGGAATTCCCTGCCCATCATCCGTTATTTTGAGATAGGAATTCCCTTTTTCTTTTCCACGAACCAGGGTAATATTTTTCGCCTTGGCATCAATACTATTCATTTATTAGACCTCTTCTATGAAAAAGCCAGTCAATAGAAAATAGTTGTTCCTTGCCAAAAAAAGCTGCTTTTTTGGATGTGCGTCCGTACGCGAATCTAGTAAAGATGTTCGATCAAGCACGTTCAAAGTTCCCTCCTGGCACAACTCCTCTTTCTCTTTCATGACTTCTTTATTTAAGATTCGTTCATCTTTCAAAAAGTTTTATGGAACTTCTCGCAACGCTGTAAAAACTCAAATCTGGATTGCCATGATTGTTTATCTCAGTTTGGCTATCTTAAAACAGCGCTATCAAATCAAAACCAGACTCTCAAAAATGCTACACTTTTTAGAAACCAATCTTTTCGAGCAAAAGCCCATTCTATCTATATTTGCCGCTAATCCTCGTTCTCAGGATCTGTCTCAACTCTCTAACCAGTTGTTTTTATTCGAGAGTTAACCGGACAGCAGTGATAAAAAATATTTAAGTCAACAATGACTTATGTCATCCATTGATCATGAATAATCGCCGTCAGATCACTTTGGCTGTCAAATGCAATTTTTCACCGCTATAGCCCTCTCGCTTGACCTGAATTTCAATATTCACTATAGCGTTCGACGATTTCATGTTCCTAACTTACAAAAAGGATTCCACCATGCCCCAAAAAATTCCCTATCCCAAATTTGCAGAAAAAGCCCCCAGTCTCGAAGCCAATCTTAACCAAATCAAAAAACTCGAATATGGCCGTGTCCTTGAAGACCTGGACGAAGGAGAAGTATTTTGTCATCCTCGCGGGGTTACGATTACTAAGGCCTTTGCCATCGATTTTGCAACGACCTTCATGGAAGCCAATCCCCTTTATCTCAACGAGGTGTACGCCAAGGCGCATGGATTTAAAGACCTTGTTGTTTCGCCCTTGATGGTGATGAATGTGGCCTTGTCTTTGGGGGTGCAAAATGATTCCGAAAAAGCGATTGCGAATTTGGGTTATTACAATGTGTGTTTTGTGAAATCGGTGTATCCGGGAGACAGCTTGCGGGCGATGACCAAGGTTTTGAAGCGCGAGGTGAAAGAGGGTGGTAAACCGGGGATTGCCACCATTCGCACCATTGCCCTCAATCAAAATGAAGAACTGGTGTTGCAGTACGACCGTAAAATTATGGTGGCGCCTGCGGGCAAAAAGACCGATGCCTCCACGATTGCCGCGCAACCCTTCCCGGAAGCCAAAGAACTCAGCATTGAAATTCCGGAATTTCCAAAAGTGTTCCCCAAAAATTTGACCGGTGTGCGTACCTATTTTGAAGATTTTAAAGTAGGCGATATCTTTGTGCATGCCAACGGCCGAACTATCACGGATGAACATTTTGCCTGGACCTACAAAGTAATGAATACGCATCCTCTGCACTATGACCGTCTTTATTCTACAGGCCGCAGCGGGGCCATGAGCGGTGAGCCTATTGTGTATGGAGGACTAGTCTTTGCCTGGTTAGCGGGCTTGGCCAGCCGCGACACCACCGAAAATTCCCTCATTGATTTTGGATATACTGAAGGTTATCACACTCAACCCGCAGTCAGCGGAGATACGGTTTATGCGCTTTCGCGGGTTTTGGCCAAAGAAGAAGGTCCTGCAGGAACTCCGAGCGGGCTGCTTACTCTGCAACTCATCGGTGTCAAAAACATCCGCGCGGCGCAGGCCTTAGAGAAATTTGGAGCTGATCTTTTCATCAAGGAAAATGACAAAAAGAAACTCGGAAAAGAAAAAATTCCCGAGAAAATTTTTGAGATTGAGAGGCGTGTGTTGATCAAGAAAAGATCTTGCTAAATTTGACTGACACGTTGTGGACAAATTATTGACACTGCCCTCCTTTTCTGCTCATCTCCGCGCCCATGATAAATACCGGAGACAATGCTTGGATACTCATGAGTTCGGCGCTCGTGTTGATGATGACCGCGCCGGGTTTAATTCTATTTTACGGAGGCTTGGTTCGCTCCAAAAATGTCCTTTCCACCATGATGCATAGTCTTGTGCTGATGGCCCTGATGTCGACACTGTGGTTTGTGTACGGTTACAGTGTGGCGTTTGGAGATGGAAACGCATTTTTCGGCAACCCACTCCAGTACCTGTTTCTCAGGGGCGTTGGCAGCGCACCGAACCCGGACTATGCCGCGACTATTCCCCAACAGTCGTTCATGTTATTTCAAATGATGTTTATCATCATCACGCCCGCACTCATCAGCGGCGCAGTGGCGGAACGAATCAAATTCAGGGCCTATGTGGTGTTCATGTTGATTTGGACTTCGGTTGTCTACCTGCCGCTCTGCCACATGGTTTGGGGCAAGGGCGGTTATTTCAACTGGGCCCTCGGTGGAACGATCCCTGTGCTCGACTTTGCGGGTGGCACGGTGGTTCATATCAGCTCGGGTATTTCCGCGCTGGTCTGCGCACTCGTGATCGGCAAACGTCGAGGTTTTCCCCATTCGCCGATGATCCCGCACAACGTGGTATTTTCACTCATCGGGGCGGGTTTGCTCTGGGTGGGCTGGTTTGGCTTCAACGCCGGCAGTGCGTTGAATGCGGGTGGGCTTGCGACCAGCGCCGCCTTGGCCACTCATTTCTCGGCGGCTGCAGCAGCAGCATTGAGCTGGGCGGCGATAGAGTGCTTACTTAAGGGAAAAACTAGTGTGCTGGGCGTTGCGTCCGGCATGGTGGCTGGACTGGCCACAATCACACCGGCCGCCGGTTTTGTCAGCATCCCGGGGGCATTTTGCATCGGACTTGCAGCGGGAATCATTTGCTACCTGGCGGTGACGAAACTCAAGTCCATTTTCGGCTATGACGATTCGCTGGATGTCTTCGGCGTCCACGGTGTGGGGAGTATCACGGGCATGTTGATGCTGGGCTTTCTGGCGAACGCAGACGTGAATGCTGCCATTGCCAATACCTTTTACGTAAACGGTGCGGTAGTTTCGTTGGCCGGCGGCATGAGCCAGTTTTTCAATCAACTGAAGGCGGTGTTGTTCACCGCGGCACTATCTGGAGTCGCCACGTTCATTATTTTGAAAGGGGTCGACCTCGTCATCGGCCTACGCGTGGATCCGGAAGAAGAGAGTATGGGCCTGGATCTTTCACAACATGGTGAAAGCGCCTATAACGAATAACACAGGAAATGCTACACTTCAGGACACCTCTAAAAATGGCGGCTCCAAAATGAAGCCATCTGGACGTGCAGTAGTTTTTAGAGGTGCCCACTAATAAATCTTCATCCGGTTGACGTGCAGCCCGTGGCTGGTCCACCCTACATCATAGCCCACCCAAGCGCCTTCCCGAATAAATTCACGGCCACGATCTCCCACAAAACGCAATTCGTCGACATTGAAGTAAATGTCCTTTCCACGTCTGTCTTTCACAAATCCATATCGGGATTGTGGAAAATATTTTACGATGCGAGCCTTCGAAAAATTATCCTCCGGCAAATTGACAGGCGCCTGGGCATAAGAGGGATTTTTTTTATCTCCGGTTTTTTCTTCTGGGACAGTGTCCTCCACCTCAATATTCTCAGGCCTGATTTGAGGTTTTTCTTGTTCTTGCATAATTCACTGTATTTTCTGGCTACTGGTCACTACTGCTATCAATAGAGCGCGATGGAGTAGGGACTTTTATTTTCGGGGTGATTATTCACCAAATAATTTAAATCCACTAGAAACGATGGCCTATCAAATTCTGCTTTGTCAGCCTTTTGAGTATCCATGCGGATGGCATCACAAGGACAGGCCTCCACGCAAAAACCACAATAGACACAGCGCAGCAAATCGATATTATAAACCATCGGATATTTTTCAATATTGGGGTCAGGGTGTTCAGCCGCCACGATTTCAATACAGTT
Organism: Deltaproteobacteria bacterium; assembly: GCA_015233135.1. Taxonomy (NCBI): domain Bacteria; kingdom Pseudomonadati; phylum Myxococcota; class Myxococcia; species Deltaproteobacteria bacterium. Next base: position 57,244 of record JADFYH010000011.1, on the reverse strand, counting down.
GGCAGGACAGGCAGTGGCACAAAGCATACAAGAAGTACAACGAACAGAACCATCGGGTCTTTGCATCAGGCGATGCTCTGCCCGATAGTATTCCGGGAGAGGTTTTTTCTGTTCAGGATATTGATAAGTCAACAGCTTGTTTTGATTCAAAGTATTTCGCAAGGCATGTCGGAGTGTAATCCATAGCCCCTTTGCAATAGCCCCCACATAAATCCTTTGCCAAAAGCTCAAACGAGGTTTTCTCATTACGATTGTCGCCATAAACTAACGCCCTTTCAAAAACAGACAGTTGTTATTGAATATTAACTTTTTTGCAAACTGACAAAAAAATATTTTCAAAAAACGTTTCTTTTTGTAGGCTATCCAACTTACAATGGATAGAATCAACATTTTTCGTAAGGTTCAATTTCATTTTATTAAAAAAAATTATGTACTCTTCATCCGTCATTGTGTTTCGCAAACTAGAGATGGTTCATAATTTACCTACTCTGCCGCAAATTATTCAACAACTTTCACGCCTAATCAATGACCCCAACTCTGATGCCTCACAAATCAAAAAACTTCTGGAAAATGACCCCTCTCTCATGACCAATATTCTAAGTGTTGCCAACTCGGTATTCTACCGGGGGGTTTCTAAACCCATCACCTCGCTAAAGCTGGCCATTGCCCGTTTAGGCCTTTCTTGTGTCTATAATTTGGGCCTTTCCAGCGCTATTTTTTCTGTCTTCAATGATGGTGAAATCAGTTTTGACCGCAAGGAGTTTTGGAAGCACTCCATTAGTTCAGGCATTGCCATGAATGTTCTTTTTCCCTATTCCAACCTGAAAGAAAGGAAGGAATACAGTCTAGATGTTTTACATTTAATGGGCGTCATTCATGACATGGGTCGTATTGTTTTTGATCAGTTTTTTCACGAAGATTTTATAGAAGCCTTAAAAATTTCTATTGAGAAAAACTGCCCTCTGTTCATGGCAGAAGAAGAAGTATTTAAAACCACCCATGCCGAGGTGGGGGCCTGGTTGGCCTCGCACTGGTCTTTATCCGAAATTTTTGTGGAAAGCATCCGCAATCACCACCATCCCTTTCGGGAAGAAGGAAAATATAACGATTTGTCGGCCCTGGTAAACGTGGCGGATTATCTCTGCAACATCCAGCACTGGGGAGATAGCGGAGGACCTCCCTGCGATGAAGATTTTCTGGCATCTTGGTACAGCGCAGGACTGCCCGCAGAAAAATACGACGAGCTTCTCCTTCAAATTCAGGCGGCCCTACAAGAATCGACTCCTTTGTTTCTAGCCATTCGTTAACCCCCTATTTTTTTAAATAATATAAGAGAGTGCCCTTTTCGAGTTAAAATTCCTCTGCAGGCTTGTCATCACCTCTTGTAAATCGATACTCGATGCGGCCCTTCGTTGGAAGATCACTTGCAGTTGATTTTTTGAACCCTCAGTCTGAAGGCTCTTGCTAAACTGTGGGTTTTCCCGAATGAGTTGGGCCAGTCCCAAGTGCGATTTCAGAAAATTCGAGGGTAAAGAAGAATTGCCACCTATTTTTGCAGCAGCATCCTTGGAAAGGGTTTGATTGACAAGATCGTCAAAATTAAAATGGTCCCCTAAAGCAATATTACTGGACTGATAACTCAAGTTACTTCTTAAAATATCTGGAGCCTTTGTATTAAAGTTCAACAAATCGGTTGCCACTACAAATTGGGTCAGCTCGGGATTATTTTCAAAGAAAGTTTGAGTATAGGTCGAGCGATCCACCAAATTTTTGGCCAAACTGACTGCAGTATCCTGGAAAACCTGAACCTGATCACTACGCCCTACATTCGTTTTAAAGGTTAAAGCGGCAGCATTTCCTGCTGAATCTCCTGCATTAAGTTTTTTTACTAAGTCTGGTTTATTTAATACATAAATGGCCGCGTTGAGATTATTTTCAAAAAAGCTCACATCATTCAAGGTATTCCCCCTTTGAAAAAGAGAGGCTGCTTTTTGGGCCAATTGTTTAAAAACTTCGGTTTCTCCTGTGCTCGTCGAAAACACGAGCTTAGAAAGGTCTTCTTTTTTAAGCAAATCCTGAATCCCGCCTACATTAGCTAATACAAGGGCTGCATAACTTGGATCTTGCTGAAATTGGGTTTTTAGATCGGAAGGGGCCGATGCATCATTTTTGACGGCATTATAGGCCGATTGAGCAACAATTTTTGCCAAATCTTCTCTCGAAGAAACCTTGGTTTGAGTAAGAAGATGTTTTGCCGCATCCGACTTTGAAATCGCATAGAGGAGATCCTGATTTTCACTCGCAACGCTGCGAAAATCCTGAAGGGCATAGACGTTCTGCCCCTTTAACGAAAAAACCGTGGCCTTAAAGCTGATGGGACTTATTTTTGGCCTTGCTGACGCTATACTCGACCTGGCATCCTTATCCAAAAATTGCTGAATAAGTGCAGCCGCCGCAACATTTTGCGCCATCTTAAGAAATTCACTCATAGCCCGCCTCCAGCAACTAGAACGGCAGATAACTTTAAAACTTTAGTTTTTACTCGATTTTTTTTTCGATTAACCCCATTGACGAACAAAATAAGACTCTATATGTCGTACATTGGACATGGAGGGAATTACACATTCATTACAAGGAGGAGCCCATGATACAAGTTGGACAAAAAGCCCCTGATTTTAAAGCTTCGGCCGTGCTGGCAAACGGTGAATTCAAGGATATTTCTCTTTCGGATTACAAGGGGAGGTATGTACTTTTATTCTTCTACCCGCTTGATTTCACTTTCGTCTGCCCCACTGAGATTATCGCTTTCTCAGAAGCGGTGGCCGAGTTTGAAAAACGTAATGTCCAGGTGCTGGGGGTTTCTATCGACTCCAAATTCAGCCACCTGGCCTGGAGAAAGACACCAAAAAAAGAAGGAGGAATTGGTGAGATCAAATATCCTCTCATCGCCGATGTCACCAAAGAGATTAGCCGTAAATTTGGCGTGCTGCTTGAGGATGCAGGCATTGCACTTCGGGGTTTGTTCTTAATGGATAAAGAGGGTGTTATTCATCACCAAGTGGTGAACAATCTTCCCTTGGGACGCAGTGTTGAAGAAGCCATTCGTATGGTGGATGCCCTTCAATTCTTCGAAAAAAATGGTGAAGTTTGCCCCGCCAATTGGAGACCCGGTTTGGATACCATCAAGCCTGGTGTAGAGGCTTCGAAGTCTTATTTTTCAAAACATGGTTAAAGTTTGATTGATTATTTTATTTTCAAAGGGCATGATTCGTCATGCCCTTTTTTTTGTTATTTTTTTTCTTCCTCTTAGTGGGAAATGCCCAGGCCCAGCCGCTTGCCCAGCCTATCAAACCCCTAGAGGCCCCCTTTAAAAAATTCGATACCCCTTCCCTCGCTCCAGATCCTGATGCAAAGCAGTCTATCTGCTCCGGCAAATTGAATGAAGCCTTCTATTCTACGCTGGGCCTATATTCCGAAGAAGATCTCTACTGCGCTAGAAGAAAAAACGATTCTGTCCGTTGCCTCAATTTCAATTACCTCAAGCTAGTCGCTTTGAGAGACCTTCTGAGAAGTATCACTTGTGAAGCAGGCACGCCTTTTCGTATGCCAGAAAATGCCTCCAGTGACTATGCCCCACTTATTTGCAGCGAGGTACTAACTCTCAATCAGCTGTATTTAGAAAAGACCACAGCGTGTAAAAAATAAGCATTACCAATTTTTTAATCGTGGTAACACCCCAGGTATCCTTGGAAATTGCGAGGACTGCCAAGCAAACCATCAGAAAAAAGAGAAATGCCGTGGAAAAGTATAATCAGCTCATCAATAAAGTGCTTCAAAATAAAAATGTTGGTGAAAACTTCAAAGCACGATTCATTGAACTGCTAGACAAAAGTCTAAATGATAAAACTCCTATTTCTCTGCGCGAGGCCTTTTTTGAAGAGGCCCAAGGCGTTTGGGAGAAACAACTTGAGATAGAAAATAGAAAAAAATGTCATCAGGAAAATTGCGAACAATTCAAAAAAAACAGCCAGCGGCTGCACATTTCCCTCAAACAACTCGAAAATAATACCTCCCTGCTTCTGAAAACTACTGCCAAAATCTTATTAGCAATCAAGACTCCTGAAAAAGATACCTATTGGAATTAATTTTCCATTGCACAGCAAAAGTTAGCCTGCCAATCTGCCCCGCATGCAAGAAAACGACAAAAAGCAATCCACTAAAAACATAAAGGATTTTCTCTGGGTCAATTTTCTTTATTTCACCCAGGGCCTTCCTTTCACTTTTTTACGAACCACGGTGGTGCCGGCTTTCCTCAAAAGCATGGGTGAGAGCAATCATGTGGTGGGCTTTACTTCACTATTGGGTATTCCTTACACCTTCAAATTTTTGTGGAGTCCCTTCGTCGATCTGTTTTGGAAGAAGCGTTCCTGGACCTTGTGTTTACAAGCCTTGCTGCTGGCAGTCTTGGTACTCATGTCTTTTATTGTGGTGATGCCTAATGCCAAGGTATTTTGGTGGGTGGCATTTGGATTGTGTGCCTTCTTGAGTGCGACGAGCGATATTGCTATTGATGGATTTTACCTCGAAGCCCTGGATGAAGAAAAACAGGCCGCCTTCGCGGGTGTGAGAACCATGGCTTACCGGGTGGCAATGATACTCGGAAGTTCAATCCCTCTGGTCATTGCCGAAAGAGTAAACTGGTTTTGGGCCTTTATGAGTTGTGCTGTTTTGTATGGAATTTGTTTCTTGTATAACCTCTTCTTCTTGCCGAGGGACACTCACCTCACCCTAGCCCCCAATAATATCGAGATCTGCGACTCTCTTCGAGAAGAGGCTAAGATTCAAAAATATTTTCAAGAATATGGCCGCGCTTTTTTGACTTATTTGGAACAGAAAAAAATCATTCTCATTATCAGTTTCGTCATTATTTATAAATTAGGCGATGCGATGCTATTCGCCATGAACACCCCTTTTTTATTGGATTTGGGAATCACAAAAGAACAACTGGGTTGGATTGGGGGAACTTTAGGAAAAATTGGATCCATTGCTGGAAGCTTGGCTGGGGGCTGGTGGGTATCCCGAATAGGGCTTAAAAAGGGGCTCTGGCAGTCGGCGCTTTTTATGAATTTTACCATCCTGGTCTATGGGGTCTTAGCACTCGCAAAAATGCATTTGTGGGAAGTAGCTGCAATTCATTTCTTGGAACAATTTGCAGCCGGCATAGGTGCCACGGCCTTTGTGATTTTTCAGATGCGAACCTGCAGCAAGGAATTCAAAGCCTCCCACTATGCAATTTCGACTTCCCTCATCGCCTTCGGTCCCATGATTTCTGGGCCTATTGGCGGATACCTCAGCGAATGGCTGATTCATAAAGATGGCCTACACCTGGGCTATGCCTATTACTTTTTATTTTGTTTTTTGGCCTCTCTTCCCGGTTTGGCCTTGATTCATTTTTTACCCTGGGAGGAGGAGCGATTCAAAAAGTAGGATAACTAGAAAAACACGCTTGGGTTTTTAATTTTACAAATACTGCTTCAATAAAGCCGGTGCGATCACCCTCAAAGCCAACACTTCCTCCGCCCCTTCAAAGAGAGAGAAAACGCGGGCATCGACATAGTAGCGGCTCACCGCGTATTCCTCAGCATAACCGTAGCCCCCGTGTATTTGCAGGGCCTCGCGGGCTACCCATTCACTCACCTTGGAACAGTAAAATTTAACGAGGGAGGCTTCCATGGAACCTTTGTGGTCATCCATCAGACGGCAGGCGTGAAAAGTGGCTTGGCGGCAGGCTTGGATGATCGCGAGCATGCGCACCAGTTTCCATTGCGTTATTTGATATTCACCAATGGTTTTTCCAAAAACTTTTCTCTCGCCCGCGTAGCGCAAAGCCGCTTCAAATGAGGCTTGCATCACGCCCATGGCACGAGCGGCAGTTTGCAAACGTCCGCCGGCAAAGCCTTCCATCTGGAAGTAAAATCCTTTTCCCAAACCCGCTTCTCCACCAATTAAATTTTCTTCGGGCACCCAGTAATTTTCAAAAGCCACTTCAAAAGAATGCATGCCACGGTAACCGATGGTGGGGATGGCCTTTCCTTCAATGTGTCCACCGTGTTCGGGTTGATCGTATTTGAATTCGTGCCCGTCAAAGCTGGGTTTTTCGGCGATGAGAATCGACATCCCTTTGTGTTTTTTGCTCATATCAGGATCAGTGCGACAAAGCACCATGAGAGAATCCGCAAAACCCGCATAGGTACACCAGGTTTTTACTCCATTGATGATCCAGCCTTTTTGACCTCTAGATTCCTGAGGTCTGGCGGTCACTTTCATACCGGCAACGTCCGAGCCAAAATCAGGCTCGGTGGCCGCAACCGCCGCCATTTTCTCACCCGTCGCCAGCAAAGGAAGCCACTTCTGCTTTTGTTCTTCAGTCCCGCCCTTGAGCAAGGCCTTGGATAAAATTTCGGGGCGGGTAATCAGCGAACCCGCAATCCCCAGGCCCCCACGGGACAATTCTTCCGTTACCACACACATTCCGATGTTGTCCGCTTTTGCGTCATCCTGAAATCCACCAAATTTTTGGGGAATCGATAGACCAAAGCAGCCCAGTTCTTTAAGGCCATTTAAAATTTCATTCGGGATCAGCGCATCGTGACGATGTACTTTTTCGCCCAAAGGCATAACAACATCTTCCGCAAATTTTTTGAAGGTTTCGCGGAACATCGCATGATTTTCATCCAGCCCATAAGCAATCTTTCCGTTGTGTTTTTGGATGAGCCCTGCAATGCGAACAACATTCTCGGTAGCCAGCGTTTTTTCAACTTCGCTGGCCACCTCTCGACTCCACAAAGTACTCATCAAAAGATCGGGCCCTGCTCCAAATTCGGTCCAATGGTAAGCCAATTTCTGACTGAAATTACTGATCATTTCGGCAGTAAAATATTCAGCCAGGGCTTTTTCAAGTTCACCACCATTCTGCTCCGCAAAGGCCACACTCTCTTCAGCCGCATAAACTTCAGAGGAAATCCAGGCCAGATCATAGGCCAAAGCCTGAAAGGTGTCGAGCCTGGCAGTGGAAATATCTTTTCCATCTGAGGCCTTAGCCGCCAAGTGTTTGCTGATGTGTTGAAGGACAGTTTTTGCGCTACTTAAAAGTTTTTGTGTATTCATAATAGCAGCGCTTCTATCGAGATTTTTTTAACGCTGTCAATTAGGGATTTGAATGGGCATTCATCAAGATTTAATTTTCTTTTTGAGCACCCTTTTTCTCAAGGCCTCTTTATAGCTGCAGATTTGATCCAGCACAGAAGCATCGGCTACCCCTAAAATTTGGGCAGCAAGGACACCCGCGTTCCAGGCATTGCCAATGGCTACCGTCGCCACCGGAACTCCTTTAGGCATTTGCACAATCGAGAGCAGCGCGTCTTGCCCATTCAAATGACCTACGGGCACCGGAACTCCAATCACCGGCAATTCGGTATTTGCCGCGATCATCCCTGGTAAATGAGCGGCCCCACCCGCTCCCGCGATAATCACCTTGATTCCTCGTGCCCGCGCCTCTTGCGCAAATTGAGCCATTTCTTGGGGAGTGCGGTGGGCAGAAACTATAGACATCTCAAAATTGATTTTAAATTGCTTCAAGGCGGCAGCGGCTTCTTTCATGACCGGGAGGTCGGAGTCACTGCCCATAACGATGGCGACATGAATATTTTTTTTCATTTTATTCTCTCCACGAAAATACTATTTAAAACTCTTCATCCAATCTTCATCCAACTTCTGCGCCAACTTCATTTTTTCCAGTAATTCATTTTTAGTATCAGCCACCCCATTGATATGCCCCATTTTTCGGAAAGCTCTTAACTCTTTTTTATCATACCAATGCAAAAATAATTTTTCTTCCTTAAATTCGGGAGCCTTTGCATTTTGAATTTTGGCAGAAGCGGGCCCCAACAAATTCAACATCCCAAAAAAAGGAGCTTTATTTTTCAAACTCAAGTCTCGATCGAGCAAGGCCTTCCAATGGTTTTCAAATTGCGAAGGAGCGAAAGCATCCTGGGTAATATGACCCGAGTTATGAACGCGAGGAGCCACTTCATTCAGCAACAAATCTCCTTCGCGGGTAAAGAAAAACTCCATTGCAAAAGTTCCCACCATTTCCAGGGAATTCGCAAATTTTAAGGCCAGGGTAGTTGCCTGCTTTTGTAAACTCTCGGGAATACCAAAGGCAACCGCAGGACCAAACACCTTCTTACAGATTCCATTTTCCTGCTCGGAAATCATCAAAGGGTAGGACACAAATTTTCCTGAAATCGAACGAGTTGCCACCAAAGCAAGCTCGGTGACATAATTTATTTTTTCTTCCGCATAAACCTCTGCCCCTCGAGAAAATCCCAACTCAATAAACCTTGAGATCTCATCAAAGGCCTTGCTTCCTGCAGGAAGGATTAAAACTCCTTTTCCATCATAACCCATGCGACTCCACTTCAACACAAAGCCTTCGGGAAAATTTCTAAAAAGTTTTGCAAGGGTAGCAGTGTCTTTTCCGTTCAAAACGACAAAATCGGAACTCGGCATTTGCAAGGTTTTAAAAAGGTATTTTTGATTCAGCTTGTCTTGCAGATGCTCAATCACCGGAAGCCTGGGATAGATCTGTACGGACAGATTCTTTGAGGCCTCTCCCAAGAGTTCACAATCCAAGAACTCATTCTCAAAAGCAACGAGGTCTACCTGAGAAAAAAAATCAGACATTTTTTCTGCATCCTTCATTTCTCCCAGAAAAATACGAGAGGTCTTGAGAGAGGCAGGATGTTCTTTGGAGCTGCTATAAACGAGGGGATCATAACCCAGCTCGAAAGCAGCCTCGACCAGCATTTGAGCCAGCTGACCATCCCCTAAAATGCCTAGTTTTTTATTTTTATTTGGCAATATTACATTCATGGTTCCACACCGTTTACCCCCATGTCCGGATAGTCCCCTCTCCCTTAAAACTCTACTCACTCAACATCTTCTCCAACTCCAGAGACGATTTAATCTCGGCTTCCATCTTGAAAGGCTGACTCACCAAATAACCAATATTGGTCTGCCAACGCAGGCTGTTCCCCATCTGTTGAGCGGCATTCGATTTCACTATTTCGGTGGGGCTGATGAGTTCAAAACGAAAACTCACAATATCCATCAAACCCTCTTCAGGGTTTGAAATGGCGGCTTCTTCTTTTTTGTCATTCTTGCCTTTTTTCTGGCTTTTCTTATTTTTTTCAGTGGAGGGAGGAGGTGTAAAAGTGCGGCTAAAGAGTAGGTTGCCATTACTCAATTTCTTTAAACTAAAGCTCGCCTTCGCCAACACATTTTGTATTTCCTTTTCCTTCACAGAAGGCTCAGGTTTTTTCTCATCTTTGGGGTTAGCGCTCATCAAGTTAAAGTTTTCATAAAATACCTTCAGCGCCTTCAAACTGGGAATAGCAAAATCAAAACCGGCCCACACATAACCATCCTTCTCATTTGCTTTGAATCCTACAAGTTTTAGAGGAGAAAGATTCTGCTTTTCAAAATCTCGTTTGATTTGTTCAAAATTCTTCTCTGATTTATCGACATTCTTTTTATCTTTTTCACCCCCGGTGGGAAGCTTCATCGCAAAATGCATGATGGAATCTTGCCCACCTTTCAATTCGAGCACTTCTTCAAATTGAAAACAGGCGGAAAAACTGGAGAGGAATAATAACAAAACAAAGAACCGAAATAATTTCATGGGATCCCCTTTATTGACATTGATGAGAAGTTCTTATTCTGATTTAGTTTCAATACAGTTGTAAAGCTTCTTTTAGGGGGGCATGACGTTAGAAATTAAGGTCTTCAAAAATGTTTAAAAAACTGGGACGAAATATTTTTTTACTCGGAGCCTTAAGCCTGTTTAATGACATGGCCGCCGATATGATTACGCCCTTGCTTCCTACATTTTTAATGACATTGGGGGCTGGGACTCATTTTTTGGGTCTGATGGAAGGCTGTGCGAATGCCTTATCGAATATCCTCAAACTTTTTTCGGGTTATCATTCCGATCGCCTGCAAAACCCGAGACAGCTCACCGTGTGGGGCTATCGATTGTGTGCCTTTACCCGCCCACTCATGGCGATCGCTTCTCCCGGAATTATTTTAGCCATCCGTCTTACAGACCGCATTGGCAAAGGCATTCGAACTTCTCCCCGAGATCAACTCTTAACTTTGAGCGCACCAAAAAGTCATTGGGGCAAGGCCTTTGGCGTTCAACGGGCCATGGATCATACAGGAGCCCTCTTAGGTCCTTTGCTAGCTACTTTTCTTCTCTCTACTTTTGCCATCAGTTACAGCAAACTCTTTCTCCTGGCTTCTATTCCAGCTATTTTATCCATCCTTGTTATTTCTCCTCTGCTGCAAGAACCTTCTTTTGAGAAAAGAGAAGAAAAAAAAGAAAAAATTTTTTCAACTCAAGGAATGAATAAATCTTTGAAAATTTACTTGGTAATTATCTTCTTTGCCGCCTTAAGTTCTCCTTCAGAACTTTTTCTCATTTTAAAAATACAGGAATTGGGTTTAAGCCCTAAACATGCCCCTCTGGCTTGGTTATTGCTCACAGCTTTTAGTCTGATTGCTGCACTGTTGGGAGGAGCTCTCAGTGATAAAATAAAACCTAAATACATTATTTCATTGGGTTGGTTTTTTTTTGCTGTAAGTTTTTTTGGATTTTCTCAATCTCACACGCTGAAAATCGCTTGGATTTTTCTGGTTCTCTACGGTTTTCAAGCGGGCTTTGTAGAAGCAGCAGAGCGGTCCATTCCTTCCTTGATCGTCCAATCCCAATTTCGCGGCACGGCCTTGGGCGGGTACTATTTTGCTTACGGAATGGCTTTGCTTCCGGCCTCCCTGGTTTTTGGATATTTATGGACGGCCTTAGGAAGTCAAAAGGCCTTTTTGATTTACGCCCTACTTTCTTTCATCAGTGCACTTGTGATGTTCTTTTTTAAATCCAATGTTGAAGCCACCCAGAATGTTATTTCTACCCCTCTCTCGAGTCAGAATTAAAAATAACTTAATTTTTTAAACTCTTTGTCATCGCGATAGGGATGATTGCCACACCCAATGCTCGGGTTCGCAATGACAGGCGCTTAACTAAAAAAAACCTTCTCCGCTTCCTCAGTCAATTTCTGACCGGAAATTTTTGCGCGTTGCACCAGTTCCCAATAATAACGGTAAGTGGCGCGGTCGTGCAGATCGCCTGCAAATTGAATGGGGCCCCAATCGTTGCGATGGGCTTCCAGCAATATGTCGCAGCCCTTTTTTACCAAAGAATAATCGGGGGTCATCGCTGCCACAATCGAATCAATTTGAGTGGGGTAAATCGACCACATTCTCAAGAAACCAAATTCATTGCGGGCGCGGAAAGCATCTTGATAGGTTTTGTATTGATCTTTCAAATCTAGGGTTACGTTGTGCGCAGGGACAATCCCGTTTGCCAGGGCTGCCGCCACCACATTGGCTTTTGCGCGCGCCACCAGATAATGTTCAAACTGCCCCGGAGATTTCATACATTGTTCGGGAATAGCCCCGTGATGACCGGAGACAAAATCCATCAAACCAAAATCCAACACCTGCATCCAGGGCAAGGCCGCAATCGCATCCGCATCTCGCAAAGCACCATGAGTTTCAACCAGAACATGAATAGGAATTTCTCTTTTGATATCGGCTTTTTTCGCAGTCTCTTGAATGTAGCCAATCATCTCTTTCACTTGGCTAAACGCAGTGGGCTTGGGGATGGTGATGTAAGCGACGATATTGCCAATTCCAGGCACCAGAACATCCACATCTTCTTTCCAATGCTTATTGCTGTAATCGTGGATACGAACTCCGCTCATCTTATGCTGATTGAGGGCCGATTTCTGAATATCCACAATCATTTGCGCATGCTCTTTTTCACGCCCTTCTGGGGCTCCGTCTTCGCAATCCATGGTAATGTCAAACACGCCCCCTTTTTTGTTTTGGGTCTCGAGGGCCTTAGTGATGAGTTTTTCAGAACCCGCAAAATGCTCGCAGGCAGGGATGATAGGAAAAGGTCTTTCGCCACTAAAAAGGGCTGCTTTGGGGTGAATGTTTTTACTCATTGGCGTACTCCATCGGGATAGGGGTTAAAGAGATAAATCGGAATTCCTGCTTAAGCTGAAAATGACATGGCTTGTCAAATTGAAATTTGTTCTCTCAAATTTCGAAGCAGCGCATAAAAAGGCAGTTTCTGCACTTTGTCATGAAATGAAAAATTTTCCTTGGAAATAATAAAGCCTTTGTTTGCATAGATCTTCTTTTCTTCCAAAAAAATTCCCATACTTTTTGAGCTTCTTGCTCGTTGGGACTTTACTTCGAGAGGGAACACTTGCCCATTTTTTCCAATAACAAAATCCATTTCGGCCGAAGAAGCCGCCGTTTCGCGATGCCAGTAATGCAATTGAGGGGACTCATTTTGAGGAGTGTAACTGATCAGTTCTTGCGCCACTATTTGCTCCGCTATTCCACCCCGACGTGCCAATAAGTTTTTCTTCTCTAAATACAGTTGAGACAATTCTAAACCCAGTAAACGATGGCACAGCCCTATGTCTAAAGAAAATACTTTAAATTTTTTGGGATCAATTTGAGCATGAAGAGGCACACCGTTCGAAGAAGAATGATAAACTTTGTAAACAAGCCCCGCCTGCTCGAGAAGAGTTAAAGCCAAAGACAAATCACGTGATTTCAATTCACAATCAATTTCACTATACTTAAATTTTTGACCCAAAAGTCTGGGAACATTTTCAAACAAAAGTCTCAAATTTTGTATCTGAGTTTTCTTGGCATATTTATGAAAATCTTCTCGATAACTCGCAATTAGCAATTGTTGAATATTTTGGCAGAGCTTCAAATCTTTCGATTCTGCATAGCATTTTACTATTTCAGGTAAGCCTCCCAAAAGAGAATAAGTTGTAAAATAATCCAGAAGCAATTCATGCAAAGGTTCTGCAAGTGTTCGCGAAACATCCTGAAGTTTTATTGTTTCCACTAAATCTTCTCGATTTAAAGCCATCAAAAATTCTTCGAAGTTCAGTGGGAAAAGATGGAGAAATTCTATGCGTCCTACCGGGAAGCTTAATTCTGAAAAAATAAATTCCAAAAGAGAACCTGCCGCAATCACTGCCTGTTCAGAAAGTTCTTCTTTAAAATATCTCAGTGAAAGAAGGGCTTCTTTACATTCCTGAATTTCGTCGATGAATAAAAGCGTTTTTCCGATCTCAATTTTTTGCCCGCTTAAAAGTGAAAGCTCACGAATAAGTTGTTGAGGGTCCCCAAATTTTTTTTGAAAAAGTGGAATAAACTGAGCTTGTTTTTCCAGATTAATTTCTACGAAACTTTCATAAGAAGCGGCATGTGCTCTCACTAACCAAGTCTTTCCAACTTGCCGAGCTCCTCGCAAAAGGAGGGGGCGACGTTGAGGCCTAATCCTCCAATTTCCCAAAAACTTTAAGGCTAACCTTTTCATTATACTTAAATATTATCCATATAATAGATATTTAACAAGGTTAATATAGCCATATTTTGGATATTTATAGGCTTTAATAAATTCTTCTAATGTCCCTGAGATTCCGACAACTCAATCAGAACCCCACCCGTTGACTTGGGATGTACAAAGGCAATCTTCTTATTGTGTGCGCCAAGGCGCGGTTTTTCATCGATGAGTTTTATACCTTGAGCTTTGAGTTTCTCCAAATGCTCTTCCAAGTTGGAGACTTCTAAACAAATGTGATGCAAGCCCCCTTTGGGATTTTTTTGAAGAAAATGAGTGATTGGACTTTCGGCAGAGGTAGGAAAAAGAAGCTCCAAATTGCTTTCCCCCACCCCGAAAAAGGCTGCGCGCACTTTTTGATCGGCAACTTCTTCAAGGTGCTCGGGAGTTTTTCCTAAAAGACTTTGATATAAGGCAATGGATTCCTCTAAATTTGGAACAGCAATGGCGATGTGATCTACTTTTTTGAAAGACATAAAAACTCCTTATTTCTATTACCCTCGCGCAGGTCGAAATGACATACAAACTGCTTAACTCTTCCTCACCACTAACATCGCTGCATATTCTCCCACCTCGATGAGTTCTACTCTGAACCCCAGGGCTTCTACAGACACGGGCTTGATGGGTTTTCGACTTCCTTCCGTCACCAGTTCAATGGTTTTGGCTTCACTTCCGCGCTTTACAATTATTTTAAGGGTCAACTTTCCTTTATCGACACAGTCCATCCCTGTGTCACACAACTCATCCACCAATTGTGAAAAATAAAGTTCCAAGTTTGAATCTTCCACTTGAGCGGTTTGCAGCACTTCCAAAAGAAAACTTTGATTGAATTTCACCTGAATTTCGTTTGTTTTGCTTTCACTCTTATTTTTTTGCACCTCTACTTTTGTGGCCAGCCACAAACCGTTTGAGCCTTGACTTCCCTCCACCCGCACATAATCGCCTTCCTGTAGGTGTTTTTTAAAGGCTTCTTGCCCGGTTTCCCCTTCAAATTGAGTGGAGGCATTCATTTTCACTCGTTGAAGCGGGGGCACATCCACCGAAAAACTATGCCCTTCATAGTTGACGGAACGGACAAAACCTTTAAGCTCAGCGCTGTAGAGAAGAGAGAACGGTGAAAAAAATGTCAGAAAAAGAAAAAAAATAGTTTTGAAAAACATAGGCCCCTCGATTAATACCTTATCCTTATGAAAAAAAATAAAAAATTCATCCTTTTTTTTCTGTCTTGCTGTTTCGTTTTCTCCTCATTCTCTCATGTTCAGCAACTCCAAGCCCAAAGCCTTCCCGCCACTCCCACTAAAAACCTGCCTGAAAACCCTATAGACACAGAATTAAACAAATTAAAATCGCTCTACGAAGACCAGGTTGTATTGGAAGAACGCCTCAAAGAAGGGGCAGTGGAGACCAATCAGGAAATTGAAAAAACAAAATATTTTTTAGAGATCTCTCAAGTTGCCCCTCAAGAATTTAAGCCTTTCCTCAAAAAATGGGAGACCTTGCTGAGTTCCTACAAGGCGGTGTTGGAAGACACTCAAGCTCAAATGGAACAGTTGGAGCAGCAACAACTTCGCATTGATAGTAATTTACGACTCTATAAGTTGAAATTGGTGGATATCAAATCTCAATTTCAAAACACTCCTCAAAATTCAAACTTGAAAAGCGAATTGAATAATCTTCAACAGAAGATCAAAAGCTACACTCAACTTGAAAATGAATTAGACAATAATCTTCGGCTCATTTCAAAAAATTTAACAGAACTGCAAAATGCTTTAACTCAGTGTAAACAATATTTTAATCAGGTGAATGCACGCTGGGAAGACACCCGTTTTTCAAGATTGACCTACCGGGGACGTCCTCTCATTACAAAAGATACCTTCACCCTCATTCATCACGAAATTCTTTTTCTGCTTCTGGAAAAGAAAGATCATCTCGAATCACTAAAAGAAAGTTTTTTAGACAATTTTGATCAATGGAAAGAACGATTCCCTTTCTATCTTTTATTCATTCCCCTCAGTGCACTTATAAGTTTTGCACTTTTTCAAATTCAGAAGTTTGTTTCAAAAAAATATTTTCGGACAAACGAAACCAGGCTGGAAGCTTTTTTTTATTACCTGGGAACCTCTTCGTTTTCTCATTTTATTTTCAATTTTGTTGCCATTTTATATAGTATTTTCATCTTGGGACTGGAAAATATTTCAGACCAAAAACGATTTTTTCTACTCTGGTCGGTCTTGGGAGCTTATTGCTTTTTTCTTATTTTTTATACCGTAAAAGACTTTCTTTTTTTTTCTACTTCAAATTTTTCTCAACCGCTAAACGGGGTCACCACAAAAAAAATCAAGAATCACATCCTGGGCATTTTAATCTGTTTATATTTTTTCATCTTTTTTAAAAACCTTCCCCAGGCATTTGAATTCGATTCGGAACTGGTTCGAGTTTTAAAAGCATTTTTCGAAATCACTCTCTTTATTCATTTCTATTCCTTCGCAAGAGAGGAGTGGACCCAGGCTCTTTTTCCTCAAAACCCTTCCCTGCAATTTTTAGCAAAATTTTTCAGGCGATTCATACTCGCCTTATTTGTCTTCATTTTGGTGGCAGATAGCTTTGGCTATATTTCGTTTTCAAATTATTTGGCGAATGCTTCTTTAAGATCTTTGGGCCTCTTGAGTGCCACCCTTATTTTAAAGAAAAGTCTGGATGAATTCATCGACAAGAAATTATTTCAAACCAAAGTGTTCAGTAAAATTTCAAAAAATCCGAAGGAATGGAAAAATACCTTCCAAGTATGGAATCAACTCTTTCTTTGGAGTGCATTTCTCTATTTTTTTTCTTCCTTTTGGCATTTGCAAAAAGAATTACTGGGAGGCTTGAATGCCTTCCTGGCCTTAGGGTTCGGGCTTAATGAACTCCGTCTCAGCGTGGGCTTAATGCTTTCTGTTTTTCTTGTTTTTTATCTCTCCACCCTTCTTTCCAAAATTATCCGGGGAATCCTGGAACAAAATCTCTATCCCAAAAAACCTTGGGATCAAGGAATACAAAGTGCTTTAAGCACCGGGGCCCATTACATCATTACGCTAGCGGGAATAATATTTGCCTTAAAGTTTCTGGGTTTTGATGTCCGCAATATCACGGTCGTCGCGGGGGCCTTTGGAGTAGGCATCGGCCTGGGCTTGCAAAATCTGGCCAACAACTTCGCCAGTGGAATTGTCTTGCTTCTGGAACGTCCGGTAAAAGTGGGAGACATTATTCAATTGGGCGATTTGACAGGTCATATCCGGAGAATAGGGGCCCGCGCTACCTTAATGGAAACAGGGGACCATGCGCACGTGCTCATCCCCAATGGTGAATTGATTTCCTCTAAAGTAATAAATCTCACTTATACCAATACGCTGCTGGCAATCAGCATTCCCTTTCGACTTCCTTATGGCAAGAATACTGAAGAAATTCGGAAACTCATTCTCGATTGTGTCAAAAACCACAAGAAGGTGGCAACGCATCCCTCTCCCAGTATTGAAATTAAAAACATGGGAGAATTGAGCATCGAAATGCAACTCAAACTGGTGGTCAATCATGTTGCAGATAAAGCGGGGGTACAAAATGATTTGATGAATGAGATAGAAAGAATTTTTTTGGGGAGAGGAGAAATACCTATAAAGCCAACTCCTCATACAAATACACCGCCGCCTTCATTCCCTTTTTAAAATCACTTAAGGACAGGCTTTCGTTTTCACCATGGGCATTGGTTTTTGGATCTTCAATGCCAATCAACAGAGCCGGAATATTTCCAAACACCTCGCTAATAGGCTTTACAAAAGGAATGGAAGCCCCGCAGCCAATGACAGCGGTCTTGCAAGCAAAACCTTTTTCCAAAGCACGGGCCGCCGCTTCAAAGGCCTTGCCCCGAGGATCCATTTTCCAGCCTGGGTTGGCAACACCCGGAGAGACCATTACGGAAGCCCCAAAAGGGACATTGGTCGTCAAAAAATTGCTTAACAAAGAAAGGACTCGCTCAGGATCTTGGCCCGCCACCACCCGAATGGAAATTTTCGCCCGGGTAGATTCCACGATCTTGTTGCTCGAACTGTCAACGTCCTGAGAATCTATCCCCAAAATAGCGAGTGAAGGCCGGATCCACATCCTCTCCAACAATGAAAAATCTTTTTCCCCGCCAAATTCTAGTGAATCGACCGGAGCCATGTCTTGTCTAAATTTTTGTTCATCGAAAGGAATCTCTTTTAAGGCCATTTGTTCCTTCTCGGAGAGAGGAGGAACATCGTCATAAAAACCAGGGATGGCAATCTCGCCCTCGTCATCCACCAGACGAGCTAATATTTTTGAAAGCACGGTCAAGGCATCCACTGCAGGGCCTCCCCACAAACCGCTATGCAATGGATGTTTCAGGGTACGTACTTCTACTGTACAATCCACAATCCCTCTGAGACTATAGGTGATGGAAGGAAGCCCTTCCTCGATATTGGCAGTATCGGTGAGTACCAAAATATCGCATTCCAGCTGTTTTTTATATTCGTTCAGAAAAGTCTTGAGATGTGTACTTCCTGTCTCTTCTTCTCCCTCCACAATAAAACGGATATTCAGGGGAAGCGTGCCTTGGGTTTTCAAATAAGCCTCCAGAGCGGCAATGTGCAACATCACTCCGGCTTTATCGTCGGCTACACCGCGCCCGTATAATCTTCCATCTTCTTTAAGCGTAGGTTCAAAAGCGGGACTACTCCACAACTCGGGGCGACCGGGAGGCTGCACATCGTGATGCCCGTAAAGCAACAAGGTAGGCCTCCCCGGCGCATGCAGCCAATCGGCGTACACGTAGGGATGTGCACCAGGAATTTTAAAAATCTGCACATTTTCCAAACCAATCGATTTCAATCTCCGGATCGTCCATTCGGCCGATTGATCTAGTGTGTAGGGAGGATAGTGTTCAAAACTGATGCTGGGGATTCTGGAGTATTCACAAAGTTCTTGAACAAATTTGTCAAAATTTTCTTCAAGGTATTGAATGGGATTTTTCATAAGCCATGAATATTGACTTTTCTTCGTTTCTATTCAATTTATTTTTTTGCCCTATAAAAATTAAAATAACCTTATTATTATCTTTATTTATGTCAAAAGTAAGGTTATTTTAATCGAATGCGTAGAATTTTAGAAAATGGTCTTTCAGAATGGTTTCGAAATCCTAGGCGAAAACCGCTCATTTTACGGGGGGCTCGACAAGTTGGAAAATCTACACTTATTAGAAACTTTGCCCGACAACAGCAGCTGCAACTAATAGAAATTAATCTGGAAAGACATCCCCGACTTAACGATATTTTCAAAACGAACGCTCCTCAAAAAATTTTTTTTGAACTTGAAGCACTGACAGGACAAAATCTTCACACTGAAAAAACGCTACTCTTTTTGGATGAAATTCAGGCCACCCCCTACGCCTTAGCTGCCTTGCGTTATCTGCATGAAGATTTTCCTGATATTCCCATTGTATCGGCCGGATCACTTTTAGAATTTGTGTTGGCCTCTCACAATTTTTCAATGCCTGTGGGAAGAATTGAATATCTCCACCTCGGACCCATGACATTCATTGAATTCCTTTGGGCTATGAACGAAAATGATTTGTCCAATATCATTCAAAACTATCAACTGGGTCAGCCCTTTGCCAGCATTGCGCATGAACGCTTATTAGAAAGACAGAGACAATTTCTATTTATTGGGGGAATGCCCGAGAGTATTTTAGCCTATTCGCAAACAAAAAGCCTTTTAGAAGCTCGAAAAATTCACCGCACCATCATTCAAACCTACCAGGATGATTTTCCAAAATATAGCCCAGCGGATCGCACACGAAACATGGTTCAAAAAACTCTCGATGCCTGTCCCAGAATTATTGGGAAAAAAATGAAGTTTACCCAAATTTCTCGAGACGATCGAGCAAACGAAATTCGTTCGGCCGTTGATATTTTAATAAAAGCACGCTTACTTCTTCCCGTTTACCATACGGATTGTTCTGGAATTCCTTTAAAATCCACTCAGGATGATCAGGTTTATAAGGTCTATTTTTTAGATGTGGGTCTTTTTAATTATCTTTGTGGACTTGAATGGTCAGACATCGCTCAGCTTGGTGAAAGAGAACTCATTAATGAAGGAGTTTTGGCAGAACAATTTGTTGCTCAACACTTAGCCTACCGTCAGGATGGAACTGAAAAGCCTCAAATAAATTATTGGCTTCGTGAAAGTAAAACTCAAAATGCAGAGGTCGATTTTGTGATTTCTAAAGGAAAGAAAATAATTCCCATTGAAGTCAAAGCAGGAAAAAGCGGATCTTTGAGATCTCTCCAACATCTTATTTTAGCTAAAAATATCAAATCCGCGTTACGCTTAGATCTTAATCTTCCCTCCCAGCAAGCAGTCGAACATCACCTCACGGGTCCCGCTCATTCGGGATTAAGCGTCAGTTTTAATCTAATTTCATTTCCTCTTTATTTTGCACAAGAAATCTCAAGAATTGTTTCAAAGCTCTAGAGAAGAAAATTTTCGAATCACTTTCAAAAAAGCCTCCCCATATTTTTTTAACTTGTACACTCCCACTCCACTGACACCCAGAAGCCCATCCATCGACTTGGGTTTACGCAAAGCCATTTCTTTAAGAGTAGTATCGTGAAAAATCATGAAAGGCGGCAGAGCTTGTTTTTGAGCGAGGCTTAAGCGACACTCGCGGAGGGCAGACCACAAATTGGCATCCATATTTTCTTGCTGTAATTTATTTCGAATAATGGAGCGTTCAGCAGCTGTTTTTCGAACTCTTTGACTGCGATCTTTTCTAAAGCTCAATTGAACTTCGCCCTTTAATACGGATCGTGCCTCTGGACAAAGCTTGATTGCCCCATAAGCTTCCACATCGGCCATTACATAGCCTGCAGCGGCAAGCTGGCGGAACACCGAACTCCACTGTTTCTTATCTAAATCTTTTCCTATTCCAAAAACACTGAGGCGTTGATGTCCAAAGCGCTTCATCTGTTCTGTTTCCTTACCCCTCAGCACATCCATCAAATAAACAACACCGAAACGCTCTTCAGTACGATACACACAGGACAGAGCCTTCTGAGCTGCCACCGTTGCATCCCAAGTTTCGGGAGGATTTTGGCAGTTGTCACAATTGCCGCAAGAATCTGAAAAATCTTCCCCAAAATAACTCAAGATCACTTGGCGGCGACAACGGGTGCTTTCACAAAATCCCAAAAGCTGATTTAACTTCTGCATCTCTAAACTCTTGCGCTGTTCATTGGCTCCCGATTTTTCCACCATTTGCCGAATGCTCACCACATCTCCTAAACCATAGGCTAACCAAGCCTTGGCGGGCTGCCCGTCCCGTCCTGCCCGTCCTGTTTCTTGGAAATAAGATTCCAGACTTTTGGGCAAATCTAAATGGGCCACAAAACGCACATCGGGCTTGTCGATGCCCATCCCAAAGGCAATAGTTGCAACAATGATCACGCCTTCTTCATTCAAAAAGATTTCCTGATTTTTTTCTCGCACTTTCTGGGAAAGGCCGGCGTGGTAGGCTAAAGCCTTTAACCCTTCACCTCGCAACCATTCAGCAGTTTCTTCGGTTTTCTTTCTCGAAAGACAATAAACGATTCCACAAACGCCCGATTCTTGAGTACGGATAAATTCTAGTAACTGCGCTTTGGTATTTTCTTTGAGGACGATCTGATAATGAATATTGGGCCTATTGAAAGAGCTTAAAAAAACTTTTGCGGATTCAAGTTGAAGATTTTTGATAATTTCTTTTCGTGTCGGCAAATCCGCAGTGGCCGTGAGGGCAATGCGCGGTACTTTTGGAAAACGTTCGTGCAGCACAGAGAGCTGAAGATATTCCCGCCGGAAGTCGTGCCCCCATTGGGACACACAATGCGCTTCATCGATGGCGAACAGAGAAATTGGAATTTGAGAGAGTAAATCTAAAAAATCTTCTGTCACCAATCGCTCAGGGGCCACATAAATTAAATCGAGTTCGCCCTTTAAGAGTTGCTGTTTAGTATTTTGAAAGTCTTCGAAAGACAAAGAGGAATTTAAAAAAGCGGCCTTCACACCCATTTGCAAAAGTCGATCAACTTGATTTTTCATCAAGGCAATCAGCGGAGAAATAATCACACCAACACCGACTCGTGCCAAAGCAGGGATTTGATAACAAAGAGATTTTCCACCCCCCGTAGGCATGAGGACCAATGCATCTTTGCCGTCAAGAAGTTGCTGGATAACGGCCTCTTGTTCCCCGCGGAATTCGGGATAGCCAAAAACGTGTTGTAAAATTTGCTGAGGAGTTTTCATTTCAAAAACTTTTTCAAACAATCCGGCCACATTTGTTCCACTACAACACTGGCATTCAACAAATATTCTTGGGGTCTTCCCACAAAATAGGAAACACCTTCTTTCACAAGTTGGCTGAATTCTTCGAAGGAAAGCCTTGTCTTTTTTATGATCGCATAAATATCTTCGGGATCCTGTTTTCTAAATCGTTCCAATTTCAGTTTTATCAAATCTTTTGGCAAAACCGAAAAAATAGTAAGGGCTTTACCTTTAAAAATTTTCTGTTTTTTCGCG
The DNA here is from genome assembly GCA_015233135.1 of Deltaproteobacteria bacterium. Lineage (NCBI taxonomy): Bacteria > Pseudomonadati > Myxococcota > Myxococcia > Deltaproteobacteria bacterium. Next base: position 35,082 of record JADFYH010000011.1, on the reverse strand, counting down.
TCATTAAAATCGACAGTCATTGCAATTGATACCGCTTGGGCCTCGACTTCAAGCTCTTCACAAGCATTCAAAAACACTTCGGTATCTTTTGTGACCGCAACATCGATATCGTAGGTGGATCTTTCGATAAAACCCAACATTAAAATGGCTACTCCACCCAAAGTAGTTACTTGAATTTTTTTCTTCTTTTTCAAAAAATAAGCATCCAACTTTAGAAAAATATTCTGAATATTTTCTCTGTTCAGGGAAGCGAACCTTTTCTTCATACAAGTTTCTTTTCCCGATAATAACGATATTGAGCGAGAGTCAGCTGCCCCGAAACACAAGGGCGTTTGAGTTGCCAGTCTCCCAAAAATTGAAATTTTTTTGCTTCTGGATGTTTAACATTGAGGAAACGTATATCCTCGACTAAAGCCCAATAAACTTGGGAGCTAGGAGAAAGCAGATGTTTTAATTTGGCTAGGTGCCAAAGCTGTTGTCGTCGCTCCTCCAACAAGGGAAGGGATTTTTGGGTGAGTTCATAATAAACATAACCCTTTTTCCAGGCGCCTTTCACAAATCCAGATTTGATTAATTTTTTTAATTCCCGCCCATAATTTTTCACTTCATCTCGATGAACCACTCCTGAAAGAGATAATTTCTCTAAAATGTTCAAATCACTTGATTTCATAATATATTGAAATAACTAATTATTATTAACATAATGACTTACAAGCAGGCGTTGTTATCATAAAGAATATTTTAAACAAGTCAAGACAGGCGTAAAAAAATCACGAAAACAAATATTCCAGATCTTCCACCGTCAACTTTTTACCCAGAGGGGAATCGGACTTCATTACACCCAGGAACAAGTTTCTTTTGCGTTCCTGAAGGGTGAGAATTTTTTCTTCGACACTGCCTTTGGTAATCAATTTATAAGAAAATACCTGTTTGGTTTGCCCAATACGGTGTACGCGGTCGGTGGCCTGGTCTTCTACGGCAGGGTTCCACCAGGGGTCGTAGTGGATGACGTAATCGGCTTCGGTGAGATTTAGCCCCGTCCCTCCGGCCTTGAGACTAATGAGAAACACCGGAATATCGGGATTTGTCTGGAAGTTTTTAATATGCTCTTCGCGCTTTCGCGTGCGGCCATCCAGATACTCATAGACGATCTTTTCTTCGTCCATCCAGCGCCGAAGTACCCCCAGCATTTCCACAAATTGGCTGAACACAATCACCCGATGTTTTTCGCTGATGATTTCCTGGAGCAATTCCTTGAAATTCTCAAATTTGCCCGATTCGATTTTTCTACCTTTCAGAAAACGATCGCCCAACAAATAAGGATGGCAACTGATCTGCCGAAGGCGCAGCAGGGCGGTTAAAATAGAGACCTGGCTTTTTTCGATTCCCTTGTACTCCACTTCATCAAACACCATTTTTCGCGACGACAAGAGAATTTCCTTGTAGAGTTTGGCTTGCTCTTCGCTCATCTCGCAGAACTGCTGAATTTCTGTCTTAGGAGGAAGTTCTTTAGCCACCTCACTTTTATGACGCCGCAACACAAAAGGAAAAATCCGTCGACGCAAACGATCGAGGCTGTCCTGGCTTTGATCCGACTCAATAGGTTTTTCGTAGGTGCGCTTAAAGTGTGTGTGCGAGCCCAAAAAACCCGGCATGAGAAAATCGAAAATAGACCAAAGTTCAGCCAATGAATTTTCCAAGGGAGTTCCCGTTAAGGCGAATCGCTGACTGGCCTTGATTTCTTTCACCAAGGCCGCAGTCTTGCTGCGATGATTTTTGATATTCTGCGCTTCATCCAGAATCAGCGTGCGCCATTTAATCGATTGAAACATCTCCGCTTCACGACGAAACAGGGCGTAACTGGTGAGTACGATATCGACCTGCGTGAGTTGATCTCTGAATTTTTTACGTTGATCTCCGGTATAGAGAATGGTCGTCAATTCGGGGGTAAATTTTTCGGATTCTGCTCCCCAGTTAAACACGACGGAGGTGGGTGCCAGCACCAGACAAGGGGCCTGGCCTTTTTCGATCCGTTGATCAAGCAGATAGGCAAGGGCTTGCACGGTCTTCCCCAAACCCATGTCATCGGCCAAAACACCATGAAAATTGTGATCTTTCAAAAAATGCAACCAGGCAAAACCCTGTTTTTGATAATCTCTGAGGGTGGCCTTCAAGGTTGCAGGGATGGGTTTTTCCTGAATGCCTTCATGCAGCCTAAAGCGGTCGAGAGCTTGATGTAAGGCCTCTTCGCCCTGCCAATTGATCTTGAACAGGCTGTCTAAATAGGGTGCATGAAAACGGGAAAGCTTCAGTAGCCCCTGCTCATCTTTCTTCGCTTCCAGCTCTTCCAGGCTTTGTTGGATCTTGAGGATTTCTTCTTTGTCGATGCGCGCATAGCCTTTTCCAGGCACATACAAATAACGCTTGTCTTGTTGGGCCAAGGCTAAAATCGTTTCGAAAGACACTTCCCAATCGTCCACGCTGAATTTCAAATCAAGAGAAAACCAATCCATGCTGGGAAAGGAAGCCTTTGCAGAAAGCTGTTCTCCTCCCAAATGTGTAAACACCTGAAAGCGCTTGAGTGAATCTTCGCCAGAGACCTCCGCCTCTTCCTTGAGTTCGGGAAGCACGGTAGAGACAAAGTCTAAAGCCTGATCTCCTCCTGTGCTAAACAAATCGGGCCCCACACGCTTAAAACCTTGTTTAATGAATTTTTCCAAGATACTTTTTTCAAAGCTAAGATTACGACATAAAATAACCTTTTTACCTTCGTGCATCCTCTCTGCGACAATATCCTGTTCGTTTTGGTAAGGAATGAGCAAATGTGGGCCATAAGCGAACTGCAGGGTAAGGGTCAGTTCCTCTTTTTTGCGATCTTCAGAAATTTGACAACGCGGTTCGGGATCAAATCTTTCAAAAAGAGGCGAGATAAAACCTTCAGGAACTTCAATTTCCTGTTGTTCCACCAGTACACCAAACTCTTCTTCAAAAAATTTGGCAGCACGCCCACCCTTTATTTCCAGGTTCCCCTCTGCATCAAATTCTGGAAGCAAGTCGGTAACAAGAGAATGGCGGATAGGATAGTAGCTGCCTTGGAATAAAATCCAGGGCCTGGAAGAAGGAAAAATAACACTCGCCGCAAAAGCAATCTTTTTATTATTTTGAGGATCGAAGAAGGAAGCCTCCAACTTGAGAGGCACCAGATTTTCACTTTTTAGCTTCACCTTGAAGGCCAAAGAAGACTCCGCAAAAGAAACCACTTTTCCATCCTGCAGTTGCGTCACTTTTTCAAATTTATTCAACTTGCCAATGAAGAAGCCAGCCTGGGCCCGAGGCACCACATAGCAGTTTTCCCAGGAATCCACCTGACCAAAGCGTAACAAGTGCTGGATAAAAAAACGATGGGAGTAATTGAGAACACTGGAGGTAATGGACCTGTCGTTTAAATTAAAAACGTTGATTCCATAGCGCTCAAAGCGGGTGATGATCTTGCCGTTGTGAAAGATCTTGATCCACAAGTTCTGGCGACGGGCATCATAACTAATGGCGTAATCGAAGCATAAACCTTCATTTGTCTCGGATTGTTCTTTGGGCGTTTTCATAGGGACTGGGGACCCTATACCATATGAAAAATTATTTCTAGCACTTTGATGAATTGTTTTTTCGCCATTCATTTCAAAGTGTATTTTTTAAGTTGCCCCTTTAACCCAGTTTCAGTAAGTCAAAAGTTCATGAAAACCCCCCATTTTTTTTTATTTTTTATTACCCTGATCCTTTCTCCTTCAGGTTTCCTTTGGGCTCAAAGCGAAAGCCCTGCCGAATCACAAGAGAGTATTTCTTTAGACCCCAGTTCTCACTTAGGAGAACTTTTCTTTTATTTCAAAGAATTAAAACCCGATCAAGAATCGGTGCATGCTTTAGCGGACGACACGGTCAATTTTTGTTTTAAACTCAATTCCTCCTACCCCAAAATAGCGGCCTATTTACCTTACTTACAAAAGATTGAATTGGAACTTGTTCCCAATTCAGGCGAGGGAAAGTTAACGGGGGCTACTTCATATCAACTGAAAGGCTTAAAACCGGATTCCGCGGGATGTTATGGGGGGAGTATAAAAATTCCAAAAAAGATAAATGCCGGGAAATATCAATTAACGGAACTCGATTTAATTCTTTCTAAAAATCGGCACATCAGCTTGAGAGAAGAGCTGGAAGATTTGCCAAAGATTCCGGTCATCGATTTAGAGGCTACTGAGGCTCAGAAAGCAGAGCGCAATCCATTTGTTTTTGAGAAGATTATTTCTAAAAGTCCTTTGCAGCAAAAGATAAAAACTTTTGGACATTGGGCCCGGGGAGAAATCTATTTCAGGCTTGTCACCCATGATGATCAACAGGCTCTGGACTTAAATTCCTTGAAGGTGTTTTTTAAACTTTATTTAGATGGAACTCGTGTGGATATTCTTCAAGCCCGCTGTAGCTCTACCCTGAAGGGAACTTATTTCGATTGTACGCTTTATGTTTCACGCGCAGAGCCTGATTTAAAAGGGCGTTTGATGGTGTTAAAGCTCGATTCCATCAGCATCGAAGACGCGTATGGAAATTTATATGAAATGACCGAAGAAAAAGATTTGAGGGGATTGTTCGATGCGAAGCTTTTGCAGTATGTTTTTTATTCTTATTGAAAAATAGTATCACTATCTGATACTGTAAACTATGCAATCGAAGCATCGCAAAACTCTCGAAGCTATATTTGCAAACCCCGTTCGTTCCAACGTGGTTTGGAAAGATATCGAAGCCCTTTTAAAATCTTGCGGTGCAGAAATTTCTGAGGGAAATGGTTCTCGAGTTCGAATTGCCTTAAATGACATTCGTGCCGTTTTTCATCGACCTCACCCTAGGAAGGAAACGGACAAAGGTGTCTTAGTTTCTATGAGGCGATTTTTAACCACAGCAGGAGTTGCACCATGATGGAATATAAGGGTTATACGGGAAAAATTGAATTCGATGATGAAGCAGATATCTTTCATGGGGAAGTTTTAGGCATCCGTGATGTCGTTACCTTTCAAGGGAAGTCGGTTAATGAGTTAAAAAAAGCATTCCACCAGTCTATCAACGACTATCTTGAATTCTGCCAAGAAAGAGGCGAAGAACCTGACAAACCTTTTACAGGAAAATTTGTCATTCGTCTTACTCCTGAACAACATCGTAAAGTTTATCTCGCCTCAAAGATCAAAGGTCAAAGTTTGAACAGTTGGGTATCTGAAGTACTGCAAGAAGCTGCTTCTATACTTTAACCGGGCACAAGTTTTTCATTTTTAAAAGTTTGGTGGTGGTTGGTTTTTCTCAACTGTCAATAAATGGCAGTGCTGAAGAGGGTGATAGAGCAAAAAATACATCCCATTGATTTGATCATTTGTTTTAGATGATTTTTTATAAAAAAACGGAGGGAGATCACAATTCAAAGGAAACGTCTTAAGCCAAACGAATCACTGCTTTTACCAATTTTTCTATGCCTTCGTAGGCATCGGAAATTCTGTTGGCGAGCATGTAGGCAGGAGTTGTGACGATTTTGTTTTTTTCATCCACCACAAAATTTTTCACCTCGCATACTTGATGTGTGGCCCCCATTTTTTCCAAGGCCTTTGCCGTGCCACTATCCTTTCCAATGGTTAAAACAGGATGAGCTTCTGAACCTAAAATTGCAGCGAGTGTTGCAGGAGCAATGCAGATGGCGCCAATAGGTTTCTTGGCCAAAAACATTTCTTTGACCAAGCGAGCAACTTCAGGTTGAACTTTTGCTTCAGCACCCTTGGAAGCAAAATCACAAAGATTTTTTGCCGCTCCAAACCCCCCTGGTAAAATGAGCGCGTCCAGATCGGAAGCCCGCACTTGAACAATGTCTTTGATCTTTCCCCGTGCAATGCGGGCCGATTCGAGCAGGACATTTCTTTTTTGCCCAGTGTTCTCTCCGGTTAAATGATTCACTTCCTCCAACAAAATACCAGGGGCCATGCACACCGCTTCTGCATTGGCCTGATCAATGGCCAATAAAGTAAAAACCGCCTCGTGGATTTCACTTCCATCCTGATGTCCACAACCTGAAAGGATGACGCCAATTTTTTTCATAAATCCTCCTTTGAAATCAAGCGACGAGTAGCATGTTTTGATTGTCAGTCAAGTTTCCAGGGCGTAGTTCTAGAAATTACTTTTATGACTTCTATCAGCCGCAGACAATTTATATTCTACTCTCTTGTTGGTCTGGGAGCATTGGCTACGGGGAAGTTTTTTTTTGGAAAATCAAAAAAAGAAATTCCTCTTCAAATTTTAGGTCCTAATGCCCAAGCGGGGCATCGTTTGCGCTGGGGAGATTTTCCGGAGCCCTCGGAAATTCGGCAAGTCAAAACATTAATTGTGGGATCAGGCATTGCGGGACTCTCCGCAGCTTGGTGGTTGAAGCGAAATGCCTATGAAGATTTTACCTTGTTAGAACTGGAAGATTACGTGGGTGGAAATGCGCATTCGGGACAAAATCAAATTTCCGCCTATCCTTGGGGTGCGCATTATGTGCCTACGCCTGGTTCTGAGGCCATTTATGTTCGGGAACTTTTTGAAGAGCTGGGGCTCATCGAAACTTATGATCAAAACGGTGAGCCTCGTTATAGCCCTTACGTTCTATGCGCCGATCCTAACGAGAGGCTCTTTCTGCATGGCCAATGGCAAGAAGGTCTACTGCCTCAACTGGGAGCAAGCGCCCAAGACAAAAAAGAATACGAACGATTTTTTCGGTGGGTTGATGAGCTTCGGCTTGCGCGTGGAAAAGACGGAAAAAAACTCTTCGCTATCCCCATTGCCTATTCTTCTCAAGATCCAGAATGGATTGAGTTGGATCAAATCAGTTTCGCAGAATATCTGAAGCAGCAAGGTTATCAATCGACCCTCTTACTTTGGTATCTGGATTATGCCTGCCGAGATGACTATGGCTGCAAATTGGATCAAAGCTCTGCCTGGGCAGGCTTGCATTATTTTGCGGCACGCAGCAAAGAAGCTTCTGTACTCACTTGGCCAGAAGGAAATGCATGGATAGCAAAACGATTAAGTGAAAAATTTCCTGAAAAAATTCTCAAGGGACAGCTAGTATTTGAACTTGAAGAAAAGGAAAATCTTATTTGGGCAAAATCTTGGGACTCTAAAAATAATTGCAGTATTCTCTGGAAAGCAGATCAGATTATTTATGCAGGTCCCCAGTTTACCTTTTCAAAAGTTTTTTTGGCTTACCGAAATCACAAGCCTGAAGCGATAGAGAATTTTTCTTACGCCCCCTGGATGGTGGCAAACCTCAGTTTAAAAAAGATGCCAGAAGGCCGTGGAACACCACTTGCCTGGGACAATGTCTTCTATCAGAGCAAATCCCTGGGCTATGTGGTGGCGACACATCAAAGCCTGGACAGCCATCCTCACCAAACGGTACTGACTTTTTATTATCCTCTTTGTGAAAAGTCTGTAGAAGAAGAAAGACAGAATGCCTTTGCGCGAGGTCCTGAAGAATGGAAGAAATTAATTTTGGACGATTTTCTCAAAGTGCATCCGGAATTGGAAACTGAAATTGAAGACATCCAAGTGTGGGTTTGGGGACACGCGATGATAAGACCAAAACCGGGTTTTATTTGGGGGAAAGAAAGACAAAGTATTAAGGCTATCCATAATAAAATATTTTTTGCCCATTCCGACTTAAGTGGGATTTCCATTTTTGAAGAGGCCCAATATTGGGGAGTGGAAGCGGCAAAACAGGTTTTGAAGAAAGTATAAAATTGCTTATGACCCTGATCGAGAAACGACTTGAAATTGTAAATAATGAGACGATAAATTTTCGACAAAAAAATTGGAGTGAATTGCTGCGCCCTTGTGGGGTGAAGATTCTGAGCTCCTTTTCAAACCCACAAATCGATGCCTATTTATTGTCGGAATCCAGTCTCTTTGTCTTTGCCCATCACTTTATTTTAATTACCTGCGGCGGAGGAAATCCTTTAAGGCTTTTGGAACAAGCGCCTTTTCCGGGAAAGGGGATCCAGTATCATTATGAAGAACGGGGTCTGGAGGGGGTAAAAAATTTTACTTTAGAATCGAAAACCAGCTGGCTTGAAATTTTTTCGGTGGAAGATGCTCAGTGCAACGAAATTTTTTCAGGCGATCTGGCTGAACAAATTCGCAACATTGAAACTTTTCTAAATCTAAAAAACAAATGGCCGGGCTTTCAGTTTCAAAATCATTTATTTGAACCCCGAGGTTATTCGGTCAATGGTATCCAGGGGGAAAATTATTTGAGTATTCATTGGAGTTTTGAAGAAGGTCACAACCTGCTGAGTATTGAAAGTTCCGAATCTTTTCGTACCTCACCCCGACCCTTTCCTACCCTAGGAGAAGGGAATTTTAGCTAACGCAAGGCCTGCACAATCTTCATCTTTGCCGCCTGTCTCGCGGGAATATAAGACCCAATCAAACCCACCATAAACGACAGCCCAAAGCCTTGTATCATAAGTGTAAAAGGAATTTGAATGCGGAAAGAGGCCCGCATAAAGGCGATAGGCAGGTGTTGAAAAAAGAGGGAAAGCAAAAGGGCCGCGCAGCCCGCGAGCAGTGACAGACTCACCCCTTCGAACATAAATCCCAGCTGGATGGATTGCCTTCCGTAACCCATGGAGCGCAACGTGCCTATTTCAGTGCTGCGCGCGGCAACTGAAGCATAGAGCGCATTCATGCCGGTGAAGACAGCGGCGATAGAAAGCACTATGGCAATGAGATTTGCGATAAATTCCAAAATGCCGGCATTTTCGGAAAGTGAAGAAAAATACTCGCGTTCGGTTTTAATATCCAACCTCAAACGCTTGTCGTTCGACACGGCATCGATGAAGTCGTCGCGATTTTTGAGCGAGTTGAATTGAACTACCGCGATAGAATCATAACTCATATCAAAGTCTACCTTAAGATCATTGCGACTCATCCATAGCTCACTTTCGTAGGCAGAGCCGGAGGCAGAGAAAAAACCTACGATTTTGTGTTTTTGCCTTCCGATTTGAATTTGATCTCCAATTTTTACATTTCCAAGCTTGAGCCGTGCCAAATTTCCTACGAGCAGATCGTGGCTATTTTGAAGTGCGTTCCCTTCCAGCTGGAGGAGATTTTTGTATAAATCCAGGCTTGCAGGATCGATACCGCGCATGGGAATCCAACGCCTATTTTTGGAGTCATCCACCAACATGGGTTTCAAAGTATAAACTTCTTGAGAAAGCTTGGGGCTTCCATCCGTCCGTTTGGCAATTTGGGGGTAATATTTAAGGACGGGAAAAAAATCGTAGGGAATTTTGCTCACCTCGGCGGTTTGAGCCCCTCGTGTGAGTAGCACCAAAATATCTTCTCTTCCTGTGGATTGCAGGGAATGCTTGAGGCCTGCCGCCATGCCATTCATCACCAAAAAAACCAGCACTGTCACCATCACCGCAAACAGATTCAGCAAGGTAGACGCCTTGCGCGCAAAGAGATTGCGCAGATGATACTGATAGGGAAAGGAGTTGAAAATATTTTTCAATAGAGTTTGGAGTAAGTTAAATTTTTTGAATGAGATCTTGAAGCTGGACTTTATTTTTTGCTTTTACTTCTACGTTTAATCTTTCGCGCGAATCCTGAGCGGTTTCGAACGAATAATTTTTATCTCCAAAAAGAAGATCTAAAACAGCAGCCAAGTCTCGCTGCAAGATTTTCAGATTCTCTTTTGTATTTGGAGCCAGCAGCCGATCGTTCACGATGAACTGCAAATCATTCCCTAAAAATTCCAATTTGCCTTTTACGGCAGCGTCTTCTTGCAAACGCAAGGCATGAGTGAGTGCCGCCTTTAAAGTTTTGCGAAGGAGTGCTTCATTCGTTCCTTCATCCGCCACTTTGCGATTGTAGAGCAGGCCCAAGCGAGAGCCGATATTGTCCATGCTGATGTTGGCTTGATGGCCAATGAGCATCACGCCTGGCCCCGCGGGGACATGGGCATAATCCGCTACATCAATCAGCATTTCTTTGGTCACTTTATTTTGTATCCAGCGGTGAAAGATGGGGAGGTAAGTGCCCAAGGGAATTTGTTTGGAGTTTTCGTCTGTGAAAATTTTGATGTTGAGGTGTTGGAGACTCATATTACAATTTTACTCCCTTAAATAATTTAGATTTTTTTGCATCGCCCAAACTATTATAGATTTGAATTTTCCATTTTTGATCCCAGACTTCCTAGCAGCCTTTTTCCAGATAGAGAGCGGCTTATATATACGATTTGAGGCTCATTTATTTAAAGGTTCCAACGGACTTTTCACGTGACTCAAATTCCTGTTCATCACATGCGTATAAATCTGCGTGGTACGTACATCTTCATGCCCCATCAAATCTTCACCATACCCCGATGGCCACTTGAAAATCCTCCAGCGACAGAGTGAATTTTTGTTAATCGGTTTTGGTATTTTTAGCAAGTCTTGAAGCTGCTTCCTTCTTCATCGAAAACAGTGACGGAGGTCCGAAAACAGTAAGATATTTTTCTCATCCGTTTGAATTTCGAACTTTCTTTTCTAATCGCAAACTTCTAAAGCCGATAAAAACAAGCCTTTTATGAATTACTCTGTTTTGGAGCAAAGCTTGCATTCACTGGATGCATGCGAATTCCCCGTTCTCTTATTTTAGAAAATGGTTCTCTTTTTCATGTCACCTGGCAAAGCCATAATAAGTCGTGGCTTCTCAGACAGATGTGGGCCAAAAAGCTCTACTACTCTTTGCTGCTGCGCTTTAAAGAACAATATGACGTTGTTTTTTATTCTTACATGATGATGGATAACCACATCCATCTCTCCGGAAAGCTTACCGATCTCAAAAGTTTTTCAGCCTTCTTTCGTATTGTGAACTCAATGTTCGCCAAAGAAATCAATAAGCAGTTTACTCGCTGTGGCCAAGTGGTGAGAGATCGTTTCAAATCTCCTGCCTTACAAACGGAGCAAGATTTGGTGAAAGCAATGATTTACCATGACTTGAATGAGGTTCGAGCGGGCAAGGTGAAACATCCCAAAAAAAACAGCCTCAGCTCTTATGCGCATTATGCCTATGGAAGAGAAGATTCTTTAATTAGTGATCCTGAAGTTTACCAACAGATGGGGAGTTCTCCCCAAGAAAGACAAATTGTCTATCAAGGGATGGTAGAAGAAATCTTAAGTGCTGCTCCGAGGAAGAAAGAAGGAAGCTATCGCAACGCTTTGTATATAGGTGATCCTGAGTGGGTGGCAAAGCAGTACGAAAAAATAAGAGAGTTTAGAATTTCACTCGCCAAGATTAGGAAATTGAATTCCAGAATATCCCCTTGAGGAAAAACAGAGATATTTCCAACCGAAAAACATCACCATCGAAAACTGCAGGTAGGGTTGTGTGTGAGGAGCCTCCTTCAGTACCGCACAGCGCCTACTTAGAAAAATATTGAAGGTACTTCCTAAAAAAATTGTTCTTCGGAAAGAATTCACTCATTCAGAATGACTTATTCCAGAGAATAAAATCCTTTTTTTATTTTTTTGTTCCAGGGCCTCCGTCACCGATTCCGCTCTCACCGATTCCGCTGATTTTCCGATTTATTCTTTCTTCAAAGTCATCTTTACATAACAACTATGCGCGGCTTCTACAAATAAGGAGGCTTCTTCAATCAGATGATGGGCATTTTCGCTCGTATAAACGCTGCCCTGTTTTTTGTGGGCCATAAAGAAGTACTGCGCAAATTTTGTACCGGCATAAGGGTCGTGAAAAAGTTGAGTGTCCACGAGACGTGTTTTGAATTCGGCCACCAGGGCATCGCCCTCGGGGACATCCCAGATGTAATGCCGCACCAAACCTTTGGCTGCTTGAACCATAGCCGCATAGGCTTTTTCAGCGGCCTCCTGAACTTTTTCCTGCTCGAGTAAAACCTGGGCCTCGAACACCTGCCGTTCGGCTGCAGTGAGATCGAATTCAACCGTCGAGACTACTTCTCCCGCACATTCACCCACGCCAATATCTCCGGTGCTGTATTCGCGAGGATCGCCCCAGTCTTGATAATAAGAAGGGTCTGTATCGTGCGAAGGAACGGGGACCAAATCTTCCAGCCATTTTTTAACTTCCACTTTTCCTACACGCGTGATGAAACTTTTAAAATTCTCATTCTTCTGCCGATCACTCAAATAGCGCCCCGTCAAACGGGTAACGACCTCCGGAATTCTCCTGGAAGGAACAGGGCCCATGGGAAGCCCGTAGGATCCCCCATTGTTCTCCCACTGACCTCCCAGCACCACTTGGAAGTGCGGCACCATATAATTTCCAATTTTCCGGCTAACACCATAAAAACCCAAATCGGAAATGTGATGTTGACCGCAAGAATTAAAACAGCCACTCACTTTGATATGCAGATTCTGCACCGCTTCATCCATAAGATGAGCCTGCTCGGCCAGACGATTTCGGAGTTCTGCCGCGAGTCCGCGTGAAGAAGAAATTCCTAATTTGCAGGTGTCTGTTCCTGGACAAGAAACGATGTCTAAAATAGTTCCGGCACCCTTTTCAGCGAGGTGGATCGCCTTTAATTCTTGATGCACTTGAGGAAGGTCGGCCTCGCTTATCCAACGCAAGACGAAATTTTGTTCCACAGTGGTACGCACACTTTCATGCGTATATTTGCGGACGATATCCGCCAGGCCGCGAAGTTGAGGGCCTGTCAGATCTCCCAAAGGCAGGCTGATGCTTACTGCTTTGTAGCCTTTTTGTTTTTGAGCATGGACGTTGGTTTTAAACCAGGATTTAAAATCAGCGGACTGAGGATTGAGATCTAGCGCAGAGGCGGCTTTGAGAGGACTTTCAAATTCCTGGCGAGTGCTGGGGATGAAGCTGGTCCAGCGCTCATCTGTCTTGAGGATTGCACGTTCTTTCAACACTTCTTCTCTGAATTTATCGATGCCCCAATCTTTGATGAGAAATTTTATTCGGGCTCGGCCTCGATCTTTCTTTTCCCCATAACGTCCAAAGATGCGGCAGACGGCCTGAGCCATCGGGAGCATTTCCTCTTCGGGTAAAAAGGCCTCAAATAATTTTGCACTTTGAGGGACCGAACCTAAACCACCGCCGATAAAAAATTGAAATCCGCGTTGTGTTTTGCCATCCACTATTTTGGTTTGGGCGATGTAACCCATGTCGTGGATGTTGACGAGTCCACAGGCCTTTTCGACACAGCCTGAAAAAGCAACTTTCATCTTACGGCCAAAATCCTGGGCATCGGGATGGCCCAGTAAAAAGAAGGTGAGGGCATGGGCGTAAGGCGTGACGTCGAAAGGGGCATCAGCGCATACCCCGGCCAGGGGACAGGCCGTGACGTTTCGCACCGAGTTTCCACAGGCCTCACGCGTGGTGATGCCCACCGCGGCCAGGCGACGCATAATGGCGGCGGTATCTTCGATGTGTACAAAATGGAGCTGGAAATCTTGTCGGGTGGTAATGTGGGCAATGCCGTCCGAATATTCTTCGGCGAGATCTGCCACCACTTCCAGTTGTTCGGCGTTCAAGCCCCCGTAAGGCACTTTGATGCGCAGCATGCCCGGCGCATCCCAATAAGTATGAGGCCCTTTGGTGAGTTCGCCGGCGGGGAATTCCAGTTTTTGAGTTTGCAGACCGTCATGACGTTGACCATTGTCGTAGCGCTGACCATAGGCGCCGCGTCGCAGCCGGGTTTCTGCAAAAATTCGATCTTCCATTTTGCCTTGTTTTTTGAGCGCAATTTCAGACTCGAATTGATCCAGCTCCGCCAGCCAAGCCGGATTGGTTTGAGCAGCGAGCTTTTCCCGCCAGAGGTTATTAGAGGCTTTCATATAAAATCCTTAAAACCTATCCCAAAATCTATTGCGCAACCCAATGGCGGCGTTGCGGTTTCCAAAAAATCCTCATTTGCAGTAGCAAACTCCGGTTTTTTGGACCCTCCGCGCCTTGCCCTTGGCTTGCTCATGACGATTTTGGGATAGGTTTTTATTTAAATGTATTAGAATTCTTATTTCAAAGCTTTTTTGAAGATGCAAGAGGCAGTTTTTATTGAAATAGATGTTGAAACAAAATGTACGATCATTTAACGTGAAAAGAGGAGGTGCTTTATGACACAAGTAGGAAAAAGAGAATTTTTGCAACATGCCAGTAAATATTTGAATAAAGCCAAGGATGGAGAGGAAATTGTCATTACTCATCGCAATAAACCTGAATTGAAATTGGTTCCGGTTCGAAAAAAAAGTATTTTAAATTTGAGGGGTAAAATGGACATTAAAGTTTTAAAAGGAGACATTAATGATCCTGTTTTTCCTCCTTTTGACCAATGGTGCTCTTAGATACTTGCGCTCTGATAGAGCTCTATCAATTTAAATCTTCACTCGCCCTTCGAACCGAAGATGAAATTGCCAAAGGCGCTTTCATCCTTTCTGTTTCTTTTGCTGAAATTGCTTTAAAGGAAAAACGCGGGCTTTTGAAACATCCAAAATCTCTTGATGTATTTCAGGACTGTATGGAATCGGAAGAAGCAAAGATTATCAATATCAGCGTGCAAGAATGGTTTGATGCAATTCATTTGGATTGGAAACACAAAGACCCCGTCGACAGACTCATCGTAGCCTATGCCAAAAGACAGGATGTCCCCATTGTCACCTCAGACAAACTCATCAAAAAATATTATAAGAATGTGCTCTGGTAATTAAGAACCAATCCCAAAAATCAAGCCCAATCAAACTGTATTTCTTGTATTACATCCGGATGTAAGGATTCATGCACGGGACAAGTGCGGGCGGCGCGTTCCAGAATTTTCCTTTCTTTTTCATCAATACCGGCAGGCATTTTAAGATGCACTTCGATTTTTCCAATCCGTCGCACTGGTTCTTGGATCATGTGCTTTTTGACGCTAATCGTTGTCCCTTTTAAATCAATTTGATGCCGTGCTGCCACTATGCCCATAATCGTCACCATGCAAGATCCTAAAGCTGTGCAAACCAGATCGGTAGGTGAAAAGCTCTCGCCCCTCCCCTGATTGTCCAACGGGGCATCGGTGACCAGCTCTTTTCCGGATGGCCCATGGATGGCGCGAACACGAAGTTCGCCTTCGTAAATTAAATTTATTTGAACCATAAAAAATTCTCCTTTAAGGTCTTTGTATGAAAATAATTCACCAAGGTAAATATCTTAATTTTATTCAGGAGGGCAGATGGGAATACGTGAAACGAAATAATTGCAGTGGCATTGTTTCCATTTTTACCATGACCCCTGAAAAAATTTTGGTTTTCACCGAGCAATATCGTGTCCCTCTCAAAAAATGGGTAATTGAATTTCCAGCGGGCTTGGTGGGAGATATCCCGGAGGCCTCCCAGGAAAACCTGGAACAGGCAGCCTTGCGGGAAATGGAAGAGGAGATTGGCTACACGGCAGAAAAATTGATTTATCTTTTTGAAGGGCCTCCTTCCGCGGGTTTGAGTGGAGAGACGATTCATTTTTATAAGGCTGAAAATATGAAAAAAATTGGTACAGGAGGAGGAGACGAGAGTGAACAGATTGTGGTGCATGAGATTCCGCTTGATAACATTGATGTCTTTCTTGGAAAAAAAATGAAAGAGGGAGTTTGGATTGACCCGAAATTTTATGCAGGCCTGTATTTTATGAACCAAATGAAATAAGCGATTATGATTTTTACAAATGCAGATTAATTCAAAAAGTAGGGGCTTTGGACCGAAGTTCCAGAGCAAATAAAGATGCTACGAAAGAAAATTCCTCAAATACTCCAATTTCCGTTTAATATATTTTTCGTCTAATTTTTTTTCAAATAATTCTCTTAGTTCTTCGATGTCACGTCGATCAACGCTACGGTCGGCAAGGGTTTTAAGCACAATTAAATCTTCAGGTGTTGCAATTTTAACGTAATTTTTCCCTAATTTTTTTCGCTTCGCCCTTTTAACAACTTGATCTCCCAAATAATGATCTGCATAAAGAATATCCAATTGGACGCCTTTTATTTTGATTTTCAACTGATGTTCACCTGCACTTCGAACTGAAATTTTTTCCTTTTCAAATACTTTTCGAACTTCTTCTAAATCTTCAACAAGCACATAGAAATCAATATCCACCGTGTTGGCTCGCCCTCCGTAAAGCATCATGGCCAAGCCACCGATCAGACAATAATCAATTTTATTTTTCTCAAATAAAGAAATCGCCTGAAAAAGTATTTCAACCATATTTTCTCCTTAAAACATCAGAGAGTTTTTCAACTTTTGTTCGTACTTTTCCTCGAAGACTCAAAATTTGATAAACGGCAAGAGGATTTATCTTGAGACGGATTTCTTTTTTTGTTTCTGCGGATTGCCTTTTTTTTTTCATTTTTTTCTCCTTGTTACAGTCTACTCCACTATGCCTTGTTTGTGAAAAATAAAAAAGTATTTGAAATGTGGGCAAGCCGTTTCAGTTCTTTGGGACTCCCCGATGCAGATGTTGAATTGCTGAAAGATTTTTATAAAAAGCTGTTAGATCAGGGGATAGCACCTTTTTTAAAATCGAATGCGCTTTATCAGGAAATGCTTAAAGATAGGATGATTATTAAAACGGTATTCGATCAAAGAGATGGAGTTTCGAAGGACGTGATGTTGGTGAAACAGTTGAGTCATGAAGATTTTTCTCCCAGTCTGTTTGAAATTCCAAAAGGGTTTAAGCAGGCGAAGAATTAAAAAATTATTTACAAAGAATCAGTAAAAAAACTCCTCCAGATTCTTCTCATTTCCAGGTTTGTATCTTTTTAACATTTCTAGATCTCCTAGCTCCCTTGACATTTTTCCCCTCTATAACCATGTGAGAGTTCATGGAAACAATATCCAAAACAATCCGAGCTCAAGATTTCCTTCAGTTAAAACAAAAAGATTCTTGTACGATTCTCGATGTTCGAAACCCCGATGAGTTTTCGGCCTGTCACCTCCCCGGAGCTATCAATCTACCTCTGGATAGTATTGAGAAAGGGTTACTCAGTATTATCCCTCGAGACAAAACGTTGTATTTGATCTGCCAGAGTGGAGTTCGAAGCGAGAGGGCCCGCAAAATTTTGGAGGGTCAGGGCTTCTCAAATACCCTCTGTATTGAAGGGGGGATTTCTGAATGTTCCAAAGTTCCTGGGGCCGTTGTTAAAATATCTTCCCGTCTTCCCCTCATGAGGCAAGTTCAAATCGCAGCGGGTTCACTCGTGGTCTTGGGGATTCTCCTTTCCAAAATTGTTCATCCTGCCTTTCTATTCCTGAGCCTTTTTGTGGGGACAGGTCTTGTGTTTGCGGGAGTCTCTGGTTTTTGTGGCATGGCTATTCTTTTGGAAAAAATGCCCTGGAACCGTATTGAGACGGATTAAAAATCAATCGATAGGAGTTTTTATGCCACTCAAAATTGTGGTGGTAGGGGGTGTGGCCGGGGGTGCTTCTGCGGCGGCTAAGGCTCGTCGTGAAAATGAGCAAGCCGAAATTACGGTATTTGAGAGAGGACCTTATGTCTCTTTTGCCAACTGTGGCCTGCCTTACTACATTGGCGGGGATATCAAAAATCGGGACGATCTGCTGCTCATGAATCCCCAAAAATTTTGGGACAAATATCGTATCCGAGTGAACATCCATCATGAGGTGTTGGCCATATTGAGAAACGAAAAAAAATTGCGAGTGCGCAGGCCTGAGGGAGACGAAATTGAAGTGCCTTATGACAAACTCATTCTCAGCCAAGGTGCTTCGCCTATAGTTCCGCCCTTTAAAGGGGTGCAGCAAGCGCATGTTTTTACCCTGCGTGATATTCCGGACATGGACAGAATTGTTCAGTTCTTACAGCAGAAAAAAATTAAAAAAGCGGTGGTCGTGGGGGGTGGATTTATTGGCTTGGAAATGGCGGAAGCCCTGATTCATCGCGGGCTTGACCTGTGTGTGGTCGAAAAAGCCCATCACGTTTTACCTTTGCTGGATGACGACATGGCCGCAGAACTTACGCGCGAATTGCAGAAAAAAATGGAAATTATTGCAGGGACCGGTCTTGTAGAAATTGCAGCGGATTATGTGGTGCTGGAAGATGGTAGAAAAATTGAGGCACAGATGGTGTTGCTCAGCGTGGGCGTGAGGCCTGAAGTGACCTTGGCCAAAGAAGCGGGGCTCGAAATTGGAATCACCGGTGGAGTAAAGGCCAATGACCTGATGCAATCGTCCGACCCGGATATTTTTACGGTGGGGGATGCCGCTGAAACTCGACACCACATTACGGGAGGGCGCGTCCGTATTGCCTTGGCTGGCCCTGCCAATCGTCAAGGCCGCATTGCCGGAGCCAATGCCGCCGGAAAAAATCTCACCTATCTTGGAGCGCTGGGAACTTCCATCGTGCGTATTCTCAATAAAACCGTGGGCTATGTGGGGCTCAACAGCAGACAGGCCAAGGAGGCCGGATTTTCTTTTTTTTATTCCATTACGCGGGATCCCTCGCACGCCTCCTACTATCCAGGCGCACAAATGCTGGTGACGAAACTCTTGGTGGAAGAAGGTCGCGGAAGAATTTTGGGTGCCCAAGTGATGGGAGCGGAAGGAGTCGATAAACGCGTGGATGTGCTGGCCACCGCTATTTTTGGAGGCATGACCATTTCCGATCTGGAATCCATCGATCTTGCTTATGCCCCGCCTTTTGGTTCGGCGCAGGATCCCATCAACATGGCGGCCTTCGTGGCCTCCAACGAGTTGCGCGGTGATGTTCACTCTATCGACGCGGCCGAGCTTAAGAATAAGAAATTATTTTTGATAGATGTGCGCGATCCGGAGGAACTTGAAAAGTTCGAACAAATTCCAGGTGCAAAAAATATTCCTCTCAAAGAAATTCGAGATCGACTGAGTGAAATTCCAAAAGATCAAACGGTCGTGCTGTATTGTCAAAAAGGCTAACGCGGCTATCTAGCCTGGAAGATTCTAAGTCAAAAGGGCTATCCGGCTTATAATCTCAAAGGAGGGTATTTGGAATATTTAAACTCAAATCCTATTTCAAAAACTTAGGAATCTTTTCGTTTTTGATCAAGTCTTCGTAACTTTCTCTCTCACGAATCACTTCAAATTGATTCCCCTTTACTAACACCTCCGCTGCACGGCGGCGGGTGTTGTAGTTGGAAGACATGGCAAAACCATAGGCGCCGGCGGAAAACAGGGCGAGTAATTCACCACATTCGGTTTTTTCAATTTGCCTGTCCTGGGCAAAAAAATCGCCGGATTCGCAGATGGGGCCCACTATGTCGGTCTTGATTTTTTTGCGGCCTTTTTGTTCCACCGGTTCAATGGCATGATAGCTCCCATAGAAAGCGGGACGAATGAGGTCGTTCATCGCGGCATCCACAATCACAAATTCTTTGGCCTCGCCTTTTTTACTGTAAAGCATTTGAGTGACTAAAATGCCTGCATTTCCCATGAGCACGCGACCGGGTTCAAAAATGAGGGTGAGATTCAATTCTTTGAGTTCTTGGATTAAGGCCTTCGCATAATCGGCCGGTGAAGGAGGAGTTTCTTTATCATAATTAATCCCCAAACCGCCTCCAATATCCAGGTAGCGCAAGGCAATGCCGGCCTGTTTCAATTTTGCGATCAGGTCTTTTAATTTTTTGAGGGCATCCACAAAAGGTCGAATCTGGGTGAGTTGGCTGCCGATATGACAATCGAGACCCACGATTTCAATGTGGGAGAGCCTTTGCGCTTTTTTATAAATTTCTACTGCACGTTTGACTTCAATGCCAAATTTGCTTTTCTTCATCCCTGTCGAAATATAAGGGTGTGTTTTGGGATCGATATTGGGATTCACACGAAGACAAATCGGTGCTTTTTTGCCCGCTCGTTTTGCAAGCTCTTGCAGTACTTCCAGTTCGGCTTCCGATTCGACATTGAAGAATAAAATCCCAGCATCCAGGGCTGCATCCATTTCTGCAGCGGTTTTTCCAACGCCCGAATAGACAATCTTTTGAGGAGAAATTCCTGCCTGCAGCGCACGGTACAATTCGCCTCCGCTCACAATATCTACCCCGCCCCCAAAGCCAGCGATGGATTTTAAAATGGCGAGGTTCGAATTGCATTTCATCGAAAAACAAATTTGATGAGGGAGGTCTGCAAAGGCTGCGTCAAAAATCTTGTAATGACGTTCCAGCGTAGAATAACTGTAGATGTATAAAGGGGTGCCTACTTGTTTGGCGATGGCCTTTACCGCTACTTTTTCGGCGTAGAGTTGTTTGTTTTTGTATTGGAAATAATGCATCTGCTTCTCCCCTCTCCCTTTGAGGGGAGAGGGTCAGGGTGAGGGTGATCTTTGATTCAATTGGATTCCAAATTATCACCCTCTCTCTAACTCTCTCCCCTCAAGGGAGAGAGGACTATCGGGAAGTATAAGTTATAATCTTTTTTTTATTTGAGAAATCTGCTTCTTCACTTCACTCTTTGCCGTTCCCCCAAAACTTTTTCGACGGTTCACGGCATTTTCAATATTGAGCCAAGAAAAAACATCTTGTTCAATAGCCTTGGACATTTTTTGCAGTTCTTCCAGGCTCAAATCTTCCAAAGTTTTATTTTTAGTCTGACAATATAGCACGGCCTGTCCGACAATGTGATGCGCATCACGAAAGGGAATTCCTTTGGTCACCAGATAATCGGCCAAGTCCGTCGCCAATACAAAGCCTTCCTGGGTGGCTTTCTTCATGACTTCTGCGCGAAACTTCGTTTTCTGCAACATCAAGGTCATGATTCTCAGGCAAGTCTGAGTGGTTTCCACGCTGTCAAACAGGCCTTCTTTGTCTTCCTGCATGTCTTTGTTGTAAGCCAGTGGCAGGCCTTTCATTACGGTCAGCAGACCCATTAAATTTCCAAAGACGCGGCCGGTTTTTCCGCGAATGAGTTCGGGGATATCCGGATTTTTCTTTTGGGGCATCATCGACGAGCCGGTGCAAAAGTTATCGGGGAGGGCCACAAAGAAAAATTCAAAACTGCTCCATAAGATCAGTTCTTCGGAGAGGCGCGAGAGATGCGTCAAAATCAGAGCACAGGCGCTGAGGAGCTCAATCATAAAGTCTCGATCGCTGACGCTATCCAAGGAATTGTTCGAGACTCGAGAAAAGCCCAATTCCTTTGCGACAAAATGTCTATCGATGGGAAAGGTAGTCCCCGCCAGGGCCCCAGCGCCCAAAGGCAAGATCTCAATGCGTTTTAAGGCATCACAAATTCTTTCACTGTCTCGTGCTGCCATTTCTACATAGGCCAGCAAATGATGGGCGAGTAAGATCGGCTGAGCCCTTTGAAGATGGGTGTAGCCGGGGAGAATGACTTCGATATTTTCTTCGGCCAGTTGAACGAGCACTCGTTGAAAGTTGTTCAGTTCCTTTAAAATAATTTTGGCCTGGCTACGGCAGTAAAGACGGGCATCCAGTGCCACTTGATCGTTTCGCGACCGAGCGGTGTGCAATTTTCCTCCGACCGGGCCAATGCGATCAATCAGTTCCGCTTCGATGTTGAGGTGCACATCTTCCTGATCGGTCTTCCATTCGAATCTTCCTTGAGCAATATCTTGAGCGATGGACTTCAAACCCTTTTGAATACTTGAAGAATCTTTTTGAGAAATGATTTTTTGACGCGCCAACATTTTGACATGGGCTAAGGAGCCTTCAATGTCATAAGGCCAGAGTTTATAGTCAAAACTTATGGATGCGTTGAATTCATCCACTTCTTTTGCAGTTTTTTCGGCAAAGCGCCCACCCCAGAGTTTTGTAGCCATAGTGAAGGGCGGATATCAGGCACAAGTATGGAAAAGCAACCAATTAATAATTGGCTTCAATCTCCGATTCAACTAATTCTCTTAATTGTTCGAAACCAAAGCTGGGCAAAGCTTTCCCGTTCACAAAAAATTCGGGCGTCATCGTGACACCAAGGACTTTGGCATCGGCCAGATCTTGTTCGATATGTTGAGCAATTTCAGGATCGTTCATATCTTTTTTGATCTGAGCACTATTTAGCCCTAGCTCTGGAAGATATTGCCAGATTAATTGAGGTTGAGGGTTATGATGGCTTGCCCACTCGGGCTGATTTTTATACAGGAGTTCCAAAGTCTCCCAATACTTTCCCTGCTTCCTCGCTGCCTCCAATATCTTGACCACAGTATCGGAGCCCGGATGGAAAGGGGCATGTCGGACCACGAGTTTTATTTGACCTGGGTGTGCCTCCATCAAGCTCTTAACCAGAGGATAGAATTGGGCACAGGTTTCACAGGCAGGGTCGGAGAACTCTACGAGATAGACCTTTGCACCTTCACTGCCTAGTTTTAAGGAGTAGTCTCGGACAAAGGTAGCCGCGTTTTCTCTGGCCATAAAACTCAGCTTCGAAGCTTGCTGACTTTTATAGAAATAAGCCCCCAGTACAAAAGCAAGGACGAGACACGTCGCTGCCACTAAAAATAGTTTTCGTTTTTTCATACGGAAAGTCTCCTTTTTAATAGAAATAGCAGTAGGACCAGGGTTGAAAACGACAGGATTGAAAGCATCGGAATTGTAAAGACGCCGAATAAGTTGATGTAGCGTTCTGCACAGGATACGCCTTGACGGCAGGGGCTTATGCTTTCGGGGATAACTCCGTAATAAAGGAGGTTGTGATAAAATGCGATAGCCCATCCGCTTAAAGCCAAGGGAAGGGCAAACTTGATCACACTCTTATCCAGGGGAAAGAGCCCTCTGGCTAAAAGGATCACCAGGGGAAACAGGCAAATTCTTTGATACCAACACAAAACGCAAGGAGGAAACCTCATTATTTCGCTAAAGAACAAACTCCCCAGCGTGGAGAGGGTGGCGATCAGCCAGGCTGTAAAAAGAAGGTTCCAATCTGAATTGCTTGTTTTATCTGTGGGAGTCATATTTGTCTTCTCCAACCTTTGAAAAGCTTTGCTTGACAGCTTTTTAAACTTAAATAGATAATAAAATAATATCGATCTCACCCATTTAAATATCGAGAGCAATACCTATATAATCATAAATCATACCCGTCTATTTTTTTACGGTGTCTATTTGAATCCATTTTTTGACCATCCTCAAACCAAATAAGAAAGGAGCTGAAGTCGGAGATTTCTCCCTCCCTAAGCTTTATCTATCTCTATGAACGAAGAAAACAACCAAGGCCGTGACAATGGCAGCCCTCGCCGTCGTCCACCACAGCGCCGCAACCCCTCCTCCCACACACATCGTGAACCCCGCAGAGATTACAACCCGGATTATTCTGCTGAAGAAAACGGGGCTATTTCAGCTTCTGCTGCCGGGTCTGGCGAGGAAGAAAATCCTCCCATTCAGGGCGATATTATGAACCTGAAGGAGCTGAAAGAAAAAAAAATCAACGACATGATTCAGATGGCTCGCGACCTGGGAATTGAAGGGGCTGCGGGTTTAAAAAAACAGGATCTTATTTTTGCAGTCCTCCAAAAACAAACGGAGCGCAATGGAGCGATTTACGGGGAAGGGGTTCTGGAAACCCTGCCCGATGGTTTCGGATTCTTGCGAGCTCCCGATTACAATTATTTACCCGGTCCTGATGATATCTATGTCTCCCCCTCCCAAATACGACGCTTCAATTTAAGAACCGGAGATACGATTTCGGGGCAGATTCGTCCGCCGAAAGAGTCGGAACGTTACTTTGCCCTCCTCAAGGTTGAAAAATTAAATTTTGAACCCACTGAGGCCTCTCGCGATAAAATTTTATTTGATAACCTGACCCCTCTTTATCCTATTCAAAAACTCAACCTGGAACACGATCCTAAAAACTATACGAGTCGCGTCATCGATTTGCTCACCCCCATTGGCAAAGGACAGCGGGCCCTCATCGTAGCCGCTCCCCGTACTGGAAAGACGGTGATGATGCAGAATGTGGCCAATGCCATTACTTCCAATCATCCGGAAGTGGTGCTCATTGTTTTGCTGATCGATGAACGCCCTGAAGAAGTGACCGACATGCAGCGCTCGGTAAAGGGTGAAGTGATCAGCTCCACCTTTGACGAACCCGCCTCGCGTCACGTGCAAGTGGCAGAGATGGTCATCGAAAAAGCGAAACGCCTCGTGGAACATCGTAAGGATGTCGTCATTCTGCTCGATTCCATCACGCGTTTGGCCCGAGCTTACAACACCGTGGTGCCGCCTTCCGGAAAGATCCTTTCCGGGGGTGTGGATTCCAACGCCCTGCACAAACCCAAACGTTTTTTTGGTGCGGCCCGAAATATTGAAGAAGGCGGTTCGCTCACCATCATCGCAACGGCCCTGATTGATACGGGAAGCAGGATGGATGAGGTGATCTTCGAAGAATTCAAAGGCACGGGTAACTGTGAAATTCTCCTCGACCGCAAATTGATGGAAAAGCGCATCTTTCCCTGTATTGACATCAACAAAAGCGGCACACGCCGTGAAGAACTCCTGCTTCCCGAAAATGTCCTCAATCGGGTTTGGATTTTACGCAAACTACTTGCCCCACTGAATGTGGTCGATTCGATGGAGTTTTTAATCGATAAACTTTCTCATGCAAAAACGAATCTCGATTTTCTGGATTCGATGAATAAATAATATGCGCCTACTCTTCCTCGGTGGTGTTCGAACAGTGACCGGCTCGATGCACGTTTTGGAAACGGGCTCCGAACGCATTTTGCTGGAATGCGGTATGTATCAAGGGCCCCATCGGGAGGCCTTTGAACGCAATTCGAAGCTGCCTTTTCCCTTTGATCTCGATTCCATCGACCACATGCTCCTCTCGCATGCCCATATCGACCATTCGGGAAATGTCCCCACGCTGGTGAAAAATGGATTCCAGGGCAATGTGTTCTCGACGCCCGCCACGCGCGACTTGTGCTCGGTGATGCTCATGGATGCTGCTTATATTCAGCAACACGATGCCGATTATATTAACAAGCATGAGTTGTATGACCCGGATATGGGCCCGGTGCAGCCTATTTATAACGAAGAAAATGTCGTACAGGCCATGAATCACTTCGTGTCCATCGATTATCATCGTTCTTTGCGCATCAGCAAAGAGGTGTCGATGAAGTTTTACGATGCGGGCCACGTGCTGGGTTCGGCGATTGTGGCTTTGGATGTGAAAAAAAATGGCCAAAAAATGCGCATCGGTTTTTCGGGTGATTTGGGCCGAAAAAATATGCCACTGATGCGCAACCCAGAAGCCGTGACCGATTTGGACTATCTTATTATTGAAAGTACTTATGGTGATCGCTCGCACGATCCTATCGACACTATGAAAAGGGATTTGGCCCGTGTGGTGAATGAAACCTTTGCCCGTCGGGGAAAGCTCATCATTCCTTCCTTTGCGCTGGAACGAACTCAACTTCTTGTTTACACCTTGCATCAACTCACCCGAGAAAAATTGATTCCGGAAATTCCTATTTATGTGGATAGTCCGCTGGCCATTTCCATCACGGATATCTTCAAATTGCATCCCGATTATCTGGATTTAGGAACGCGTCAATTTATAGAAAAAACCGGCGATCCCTTTGGTTTTAAGAATCTGGTTTATCTGACCGATTCCGAATCGAGTCGGGCCCTCAATTATAAAACAGAACCCATGATCATTATTGCTTCTTCCGGCATGTGCGAAGGGGGACGGATTGTGCATCATTTGCGCAACAATATTGAAAATCCCAATAATACGATTCTCATCATTGGCTATCAGGCCCAGCATACCTTGGGGCGCCGCATCGTGGAGCGCCGACGGAAGATCAAAATTTTTGGAATCGAGCGAGAGCTGAATGCGCGTGTGGAGGTGATCAACTCCTTTTCAGCCCACGCCGACAAAGGGGAACTCATCGAATTTGTAGAGGCCTGCGGAAAACGACTTCGCGGCGTCTTTATTGTTCACGGCGATGAAGAACAATCTCTCGCCTTGGCGGAACATATTAAAGCAAAAGGTTTTCAAAACGTGCAGGTGCCGACTCCCAAGCAGTTTATTGAGTTGCTGTAACTAAATAAAAATATTCGGCTTTTAGTTTTTGATAGGTAGAGCTACAATTTTTTGTGGGTCAAGCTACTAAAAAACCTGCGAAGAAAAAGCCCGCGACGCAATATCCACAATCGACACGGTTGATCCATTGGGCGCTGCTTCATAGACACGCGTTCCAAAACCAGAAGCATCGTTTAAGATCTCCAGCCCAGAAGCCGCAGAGGCATTGGGAACACTGATTCTCCCTGTGCTGTAAGAAGATAAATCGGAGCTAATGTCGATTGTTCCTAAATCTCCCGTGCTTTGAGTAATAAAGACTACAATCGTTCCATCCGAAGTTTCACCACTTTTTAATTGGGCCGCGGCTCCACTGAGAGGCGCATTGGGAGGGAGGTCTACTCCGGTGGTATTGGGTAAAATGGGATCTCCGATATTAGAACTGGACGAAATGGTTGTTAAATTGAGGTGAAATAAACGAATGGTATTTGCGCCAGGAATGAGCGCAGCCAAAATGCTTCCACTGGTATTTGTAAAGGAGCTGAGGGCACTGGTGTGTCCACCAACATCCAGGCTTTCCACGGCGGTACTTAAGTCTGCGGTGTTTACCACGGACACTGAATTGGATCCCAAAGAAGAAACAAAGAGTCGTGAAATCTCCGAATTGAAACTGAGACGGGCAGGAAGAGAGGCCACCGTTAAAGGACTACTTAAACTGGGATTTCCATCCTGGGTGCTAAAGGCATGCAAAGTGGATTGAGTGCTGTTGCTGACAAAAAGTCTGTGGTTTACGCTATCGAGGGCAAATCCGCCCAATTCGTCTGTTGAAGTGGTCCCTACAGAAATAGGACTAAAACTTGCTGCCCGAAGGCCGTTGCTGCTGTCATAATCGAGCACCGTAATTTGATTGGAATTGCTTGCTCCATTTCCAATAATAAAAATGCGAGAAAGACCCGATCCCATATCTTGAACGGCGATATCCTGAGGATCTTCGGCAAAACGAAGCGCGCTGTCGTTGTTGAGTAAGGGCGCGCCGGTGACAATGCTGTTGTCGATTGTGCTTACTAAGGAAAAATTATTGTTGCGTGAATCTACAACGAAAAGTCGATTGTTGGTACTATCTAATGCTAGTTCTTGAGGGAGCTGCAAAATGTTTGGGGGACTATTATTGCTGCCGCAGGCAGAGCTAAGGACAAGAACAAGGAACAGAAATATTTTTACAAAGGGAACAGGTTTCATTGGAGTGCAGGTCCCATCTCTCTTGAGGGGAGAGGGTCAGGGAGAGGGTGATTTCGAGTCTACTCGATCTCTACTTCCCCCTAAACCCTCTCCTTACGAAGGAGAGGGAGCTCTTTATGGATAACTCGCTACAATGGCGAGAGTAGTTCCGTTGATAATCGAGATCGTATTGGTATTCAAGTTCATCACATATACATAGGCCGTGCCTCCGAAATGGCCTACGCTGAGAGCAAAGGGATATTCCCCCGATTTTACTCCGCTCGGTAAATTGTCTCTTACTGAAATACGTGCAATTTCTCTAAACAACTGGGTGTCGATAACAGAGATTTGGTGATCCTGGCTTAAGCTGACATAGGCACGATGATTGATAACATCAACGGCCACTTCATTGGGGTCGGGGGCTAGTGGGATTTCAGCTACCGCAAGGGAAGCCAAACTGGTTTCAATGGGTGCCCCCACTACAGGTCCCAAATTCCGATCCGTTAAGATCTTGAGAGCAGGGGGAGAGGCTTCTACGACATAGATGTAGGTTCCATCGCTGGCAATTCCGCGCGTGGAGGACGTACTGGTGAGCGCATAATCCATCGCTTCCCCGCCTGGAGCAGTTACTTCCTGGCTAGGATCTGGAGTCAAAATATCGGAGGTGTTTAAAATAAGCAGTTTGTCGGAGCGATTGGACACAAAAATATGCGCGGAGTCTGGGGCAATCGCTGCTTCCCGTGTGTCTGTAGTCAGATAAGTTTGTCCGGCAGAAAGAGTGTTTTGAAAATCAATACGCGTGCGGTGGGTGAGGTCACTCAATAAATAGCGATCAAGAGAATTTTGGCAGACAGTATAAAGATTAGTTCCATCGCCGATTATTCCGAAAGGATTTACATCCGCATTGAACTCATCGACCTGTAAAAAATGACTATCGGTTTCGTTCACATTGATTCGTAAAATTTGGTCTACCGTGTCATTTACATCGGTGCTGAGTCGGTTGGTCACATATAAGCGGTGATTTGTTGCATCCAGATAAGATTGCCCTGAATAATTTTTAATTGAAACCGCGTTACGGGTGCCAGGTGCGATGGGGTTACTCAAATCGAGTACGAGCAGAGAGGCATCCTGATACATAAAAGTATAATTGGAGTTGACTACATAAGCTCGGGCATTCGTTTCATCGATGCTCATTGAAATAGGTTTGGCCAAGGTGGGGGAGCTTGTGCTGAGGGGAATGGATGTAAAGATAGAGGGTCCGGAGCAGGACGAGAGAAAAAGAAAAATGAGAGTAATTTTTTTTAACATGAGTTGTTTGCCCCATTCCTTTAAACGGTACTTGATCCCGTGGAACCTGCCTCTTTGAGGGCCGCCTGGGCCGCAGCCAATCGGGCGATAGGAACTCGAAAAGGTGAACAGCTGACATATTCCATATCATTGCGATGGCAAAACTCGACAGACTTTGGTTCGCCGCCATGTTCTCCGCAAATCCCCACTTTTAGATGAGGCTTCGTTTTTCGACCTAAGTCTACCGCCATTTTAATGAGCCGCCCGACGCCGGTCTGATCCAGTACCACGAAGGGATCTTCTGAAAAGATCTTTTTTTCGATGTAGAAGGGCAAGAATTTTCCCGCATCGTCTCGGGACAAACCATAGGTGGTTTGGGTCAGGTCGTTGGTTCCAAAAGAAAAGAAATCGGCCGCTTGAGCGACTTGGTCTGCGGTAAGTGCGGCACGGGGAAGTTCAATCATGGTGCCTATCTTATACTCTAGGTGTACCCCTTTTTCTTTCATGACCTCTGTCGCAATTTGCTCGCTAATTCCTCGAAGGAGCACGAGTTCTTTATAATCACTCACGAGAGGAATCATGATTTCAGGAATGATTTTAAAATTTTCCTCTTTTGCCAATTCACAAGCCGCTTCCATGATAGCGCGCACCTGCATTTCGTAAATCTCCGGATAAGTCACGCCCAGTCTACAACCGCGGTGACCCAGCATGGGATTGAATTCCTTTAAACTTTCCAGTTTAGCCTCCAGTTTTTCGAGGGAGACATCCATGCTCTTGGAAAGTTGCGCAATCTCTTCGGCGGTATGAGGAAGAAACTCGTGCAAAGGGGGATCCAGCAATCGAATAGTAACGGGCAGATCTTTCATTTCGCGGAAGATGCCTTTGAAATCCCCTTGTTGCATGGGGAGAATCTTGGCGAGGGCCTTTTTGCGACCGTTCACATCTTCGGCCAAAATCATTTCACGCACGGCTTCGATGCGTTCGGCATCAAAAAACATGTGTTCGGTGCGGCAAAGACCAATCCCTTCGGCGCCAAATTGTCTGGCCACCTTGGCATCATGAGGAGTGTCTGCATTGGTACGCACTTTGAGTTTGCGGAAGGAGTCTACCCATTGCATCAGGGTTCCAAAATCTCCCGACAGGGTGGGTGTGAGAGTGGCTATTTTGCCAAAAATGACTTCACCTTTGGAACCATCCAAAGTTATCCAATCGCCCTCTTTTAAGGTTTTGCCACCGAGACTGCATTCTTTTTTCTCCATGTTGATTTTCAAATCTCCGCAACCACTGACACAGCTTTTTCCCATACCGCGAGCCACGACGGCGGCATGAGAAGTCATTCCACCTCGCGCCGTTAAAATTCCTTCGGCCAAGTTCATGCCATGAATGTCTTCGGGGGAGGTCTCCAGGCGTACTAAAATCACCTTTTCTCTTCTTTTCACCCACAGGTCGACGTCTTCTGCAGAAAAAACAATACGACCCACTGCGGCTCCAGGTGACGCAGGAAGGCCTTTTCCAATAATTTCTTTTTTGGCTTTAGGATCTAAAGTGGGATGCAGAAGCTGATCGAGCTGCTCCGGTTCTATGCGCAACACAGCTTCTTTTTTGTCGATTAAACCTTCGGTTACCATGTCTGCGGCCATCTTGATAGCAGCAGCAGAGGTGCGTTTCCCGTTGCGGGTTTGCAACATCCAGACTTTACTGCGCTCAATCGTGAATTCGATATCCTGCATGTCCCGATAATGTTTTTCCAGTTTTTGATAGATACTGACCAAGGTTTGATAACAAGCAGGCAACACTTCTTCCAGGCTGGGCAAGGGAGAGTGATTGCGTTTTTTTCCTTCGAGATTGATGGATTGAGGCGTGCGAATTCCAGCGACCACATCTTCTCCCTGGGCGTTTACCAAAAATTCGCCAAAGAAAAGTTTTTCACCCGTGGAAGGATTTCTCGTAAAGGCAACCCCAGTAGCACAATCGTCGCCCATGTTTCCAAACACCATGGCTTGCACATTTACCGCGGTTCCCCATTCTTCGGGGATTCCATGAATTCGCCGATATTCGATAGCTCTTTTGTTCATCCAGGATTTAAACACAGCTCCTACCGCACCCCAGAGTTGATCCCAGGGATCTTCTGGAAAAGGTGATCCATTTTCTTGCAAGACAATTTCCTTGAATTCAAGCACGAGTTTTTTCAAGTCTTCGGTAGAAAGCTCGGTGTCTAACTTAACTTTTTTCTGTTCCTTCAAGGCTTCCAGCTGAAGCTCGAATTTATGACGGGGAATTCCCAAAACAACATCGCTATACATCTGGATAAAGCGTCGATAACTATCATAGGCAAAACGTTCGTTGCCCGACTCTTTAATGATGCCGACTATCGTTTTTTCAGAAAGTCCCAGGTTGAGAATGGTGTCCATCATTCCCGGCATCGAGGCTCGGGCTCCCGATCGAACGGAAACCAGCAAGGTCTTTTCGCTGCTTCCAAAACGACGTCCCATGATTTTTTCGACCTTCGTCAGATTTTCTTCGATTTGGGCCTTGAGTTCAGAAGGGTAGGTTCGGTTGTTTTTGTAGAAATACGTGCAAAGCTCGGTGCTGATTGTGAATCCGGGAGGGACTGGAATTCCCAACAAATTCATCTCGGCAAGATTTGCACCTTTTCCACCCAGAAGATTTTTTTGTTTGGCATCACCTTCGGCTTGGCCATCACCGAAGAAATAGACGTATTTGGTCATAAGGGACCCCAGTGCTTTGTTTTTTCAATCAGACGTGAGGAATATAAATTCCAATTGTGAAGAGTTTCGGGATCAAAATCTGCTCCATTCGGCCAGCACAGTGTATGGGTTTCTGGATCAATCTTCACTTGTCTGAAAAGAGAAAGTTGTTTCAATGGCCCGTAAATCTCACCTTTTAATAAAGGGGCAAAATCAATTGTTTGCTCGGAGGAGTCATCAAAATGAACCTTGAGCGTATAATCAGAAAGCAGATCTACCGCCCTTACTTTAAAAAGTTGATGATGCATATTCTACCTCAATGGTATTACCTTAACGTAATTTGAAATTAAACTGCACTTGCCAATGAATACTTCCTCCCCCTAGACGGGGGAGGGTGGAGAGTAGAATATCGCGTAACGTGAGTTAAATAAAAATCTTGTCCCTTAAATAATTTCTCACCTGCGAAATCGCAATCCTCTCCTGCTTCATCGAATCCCGTTCCCGCACGGTTACACATTGATCCTGCTCCGATTCGAAATCATAAGTAATACAAAAAGGAGTTCCCGCTTCATCGTGACGACGATAGCGTTTTCCGATACTGCCGGAATCGTCGTAATCGGTTTTAAATTCTTTACGCAGATCCTTTTCTAATTTTTTGGCGGTCTCTCCTAGTTTTTTTGATAAAGGAAAAATCGCCGCTTTATAAGGTGCAATGTGAGGTGCAAATTTTAGTACGACTCGTTCTTCTTCTTGCCCCTTTTCTCCAGCCACTTTTTCCTCGTGATAGGCATCGGCAAAAACGGTAAGGAAGCTACGGTCTACTCCCAAAGAAGTTTCAATGACGGCAGGAACATATTTTTCTTTTTTCTCATCGTCAAAATAGCTGAGGTCTTTTCCGGAATGTTTGATGTGCTGGTTCAAATCGTAGTTGGATCGATTCGCGATACCTTCCAACTCGGACCAACCAAAAGGAAATTCATACTCGACGTCCGTGCAACCCTTGGCATAATGCGCAAGTTCGTCTTTTTCATGGATGCGTTTTCTGAGTTTTTCTTTTTGAATTCCCAGGTCCACAAACCATTGAAAGCGCTCCGCCACCCAATACTCATACCATTTCTCGCCTTCAGCGGCATCTGGATGAATGAAGAATTCCATTTCCATTTGTTCAAATTCACGCGACCGGAAAATGAAATTGCGCGGGGTGATTTCGTTTCGAAAACTCTTGCCAATTTGGGCAATGCCAAAAGGAACCTTTTGTCGCGAAGTAATCTGAATATTCTTGAAATTCGTGAAGATAGATTGACAGGTCTCAGGTCTTAGGTAAGCCACGGAAGAGGCGTCCTGCAAGGCGCCGATGTGGGTTTGAAACATGAGGTTGAATTGTCGGACTTCGGTGAGTTCTCCCGGCCCTTTTTTTTCTTTGGCACAACATTCAACACTCAGCGAAGGTTTTTGAAGACAGGGGATGTTGGCGATGTGATCGGCGCGAAAACGGCCTTTGCAAACTTTGCAATCGACCATGGGATCTGAAAAATTGGCGACGTGTCCTGAGGCCTCCCAGGTTTTGGGATGGCAGATGATGGAGGTATCTACGCCCACGACATCTTCCCGAAGACGCACCAGGCGATTCCACCAGAAATTTTTGATGTTTTGACGAAGCTCAACCCCCAGCGGACCATAATCCCAAAAACCGTTGATTCCCCCATAAATTTCGCTGGATTGAAATATAAAACCCCGTCGTTTGGCGAGGCTGACAAGTTTTTCCATAGTCGCCCCCGCTATCAAGTGCTAGATGTTTGGGTCAAGATAAAAACCCCATTTTTGGCTTTTCCTGTTTGACTTAGATGGACGCTACACTATAATTTTCACTTCTCAACATCCATAACAAGGGCCTTTCCATGAAAAAAAATAAATTGCTTTCAGTTCTATCGATTCTCTCTATTCTGATACCGCTTTCCTTTTCGATTTTGGCTTGTAAAGCAAAACCCAAAAAACCTAAAACCGCGGATAAAATAAAGACGGTTTCTCTCACGGAAGCCAAATGGGAAGAAATTCAGAATACCTTGGAATTGAAAGGCACTTTTGTTCCCAGCGATAAACTGGATGTAAAAACGGAAGTGGAGGGTAAAATATTGTCTGCCACTGCTCAGGAAGGGCAGAATGTTTCGATGGGAGATCCCCTGGCAACCATCGATGCTACGAAGATCAAACTACAGCTGGATAAAAGCAGGAAAGAACTTAAGGAGACAGAGGCGAGAATCGAGGCAGGAATGAATCTGCTGAAAATTATTCCAGCCGCAAATGCTCCTGCTGCCGTTGCTGTGAGGCCGGAAGATGCTGAAGAAAGTCCCTCTTCCGAAAATGGTGATTCCGATGAGGTTGGCGATGAAAGCCACAGACCCGCCTTGAAAGAAAGCGCAGAAACTACAAAAGATCAGGAATCTTCTACTCCGCAAAATGTTTCTGGTTCGTCAAAAAATGATTTGGTGCTGCGTGCAGAAGAATCCACGATGGATCGCATCAAAGCCGAGATTGCCCTGAATGAAAAAAAGCTGGAATCGGAGACTATTAATGCGGGCATTGCGGGTTTCATCAGCCGAAAGAACGTGACGGATGGAAGTGTGGTGGGGCTGGGAGAGGTTTTGTATCAAATTGTTCGCTTGGATCCAATTTTGCTTTCCGTATTTGTCTCTAAAGATATGGTTTCCCAGTTTAAAAAAGGGGATCATCTGGAGGTTTTTTCGGATGAGCTTCCCGGTCAAGCCCTGCCTGCTGAAGTCATCTTTATTGCAGCAGAACCCGATCCTCAAAATAAAAATTACGAAGTGAAAATTTCGCTGAGTAATACGCAACAAAAACTAAAAGGGGGAATGAATGGAAAAATTTTCACCCCTCTTTCAGAGACGAAAGAATCGATACAAATTCCCCTTTCTGCGGCGTTGGAAAAGAATGGAAAGGCCTATGTTTATGTGGTTGAAGGAGATCTTGCTGTAAAGAGGGAAGTCAGTTTGGGGCGAAAAACAGCCGACAAAGTTGAAGTGAAAAAGGGAATTAGAGAAGGGGAAAAAGTGGTGTCCAAGGGCTTAAACACCTTGGTGGAAGAACAGGAATACATTAAGACAGAGAGCTAGGCTTGGTTTTGACCGTGTTTTCTTCTGTAGGAGTGATCTCCTCGGAGAAAAGGTAGGATTCGAGGGGGCTTAAAAAAACCTTACCGATCACCCTGCCACTAAATGGGTTAATGTCTACCTTGAACCCCTCCTCCTTCATTCTTCGCCCATTGATGTAAAGGCTAAAATTTTTTATTTTTTCAATAAAATCCTTCATGAGAATTGAGGCAAGAACATAAAAATGTTATTTTGACAAGGGCGCAGTTTATGAAAAAAATAAAGTTTTTTCTTATCTTTTACATGCTGCTATGGGCCCTCCCTCTCTCCGCAGCCCCCTTGGTTTGGAAGGTGGTTTCCCCCGGATTGGAGGAGGCTCAATATCCGACCCAAGATTCTCACACAAATGCCCAAGAATTGCTGCTCTACAAAGTTAATCTTAAGACAAATGATCTAAGACTAGTGTTCGATAAAGATTTTTCCTCAGTAGGGGTTTCCGTTCGAGAGATGGTCCAACGCAGTGGAGCTTTATTGGGAATCAATGCCGGTTTTTTTGATACCGAAATGAAGCCGCTGGGCTTGTTGATCCGCGAGACTAAGGAGATTGTCAGCGCGCATGACAGGGAGCCTGGAGTTCGCATGATAGGGCCCCACCTGTACGCATGATAGGGACCCGGTGGTTCGCAAGGATAGGGACCCACTTTTTCCTCTAAAAAATAGCGACGGATCTTC